>CAIPWG010000424.1 GCA_903868655.1 uncultured Sphingomonadales bacterium | reverse complement strand
GTCAGGCGTCGGACAGGTGGATTTCGCCAGTGCCCTCGATCAATGGATGGCACAATGTGCTCCTGCCACAGGTCAGGTCTATGATGCGGCCTTGGCAGCGTTTGAGCGGCCGCTTTTCACGCGCGTGCTGACCCAGACGGGAGGCAACCAGCTCCGCGCCGCGCAAATTCTGGGTATCAACCGCAATACTTTGCGAAAACGGCTGTCCGATCTGGGCATCAACCCGGAAGACAGCGCAGCGCGCAACTGACTAGCGCGGTTCGTCGCGGAAAGCCGGGGATTCCCGTAAAACCTCTTGCGTTTACGCAACAGTAGTGTTGTTTGATGGCAACTATGGTCGAACATGTCGCAGGTACACAGCCCACACGAACCCGGCGTTTGCCGCGGTGGTGGCGGCGCCTGCTCGTGGCCTTGCGCCGTGCCAATGTTTTTCTTCTGCTCGAAACAGTCACCGCGATCTGGCTGGTGATGATGGTTACGCTCAGTTGGTACGACCTCAATCCGCAGGCATCTCCTGGCGACCAATTGCTGCCTGCCAAATTGACCACGACACTGTTGATCGGCACACTGGTGCCTGCTTTGGCGCTGATTGTGCTGGTGGGCCGTCGCAGGGCGCTGAAACGGGCCGAGCGTGATCAACTCGGCAGCAGCGGGCAACTCCATGTCCGCCTGGTTTTCCTGTTTTCCTTGATCGCCGCTGTACCAACTTTGCTGGTCGCAATATTTGCCTCGTTGTTGTTCCAGCAGGGGGTCGAATTCTGGTTTTCCGATAATTCACGCGGGATGCTGGAAAACGCGAACAGTCTGGCCAAGGGATATTATGCCGACAAGTTGCGCGACGTGGGCAAGGAAAGCGTGGCGATGGCGGGCGATATTCGCAGCTATCTGGCACAAGCCCCGATCACCAGCCAGGAATTTGCCGAAGGCTATTCATGGCAAGTCATCAGCCGCAAGCTGGATGAGTCCGCAATCGTTCAACGCGGCGAAGACGGCGCCTTGCGCACCGCGGCGATTGTCGATCCCAATCGCAACGATGACCGCCAGCGGGTAACGCCGGGCGAATTGCAACGCATAGCCCGCGGCGAACAAGTGGTAGTCAATGCTTTGGCGGAGAAGATCGAGGCGATCACTCCGATTGATCGTGATCACGGCATATATCTCTACGTTGCGCGCAATTCCGATCAACTGGCGCTCAGCCAATCGAAACGCGCCAATTCGGTCTTGTCCGCCTATGACATGCTGACCAGGCGGGCCCGCGCCTTGCAAGTGCGGTTCAATTTGGCACTGCTGGGGATATCGCTCGCGTTGGTGATGCTCGCAGTCTGGGCAGCTTTGCGCATTGCCGACCGGCAGGTTGCTCCGTTGATCGAGCTGGTTTCTGCCGCACGCAAAGTCGGTAGCGGAAACTTTGCCATGCGGGTGGGATCGGGAAGGGGTACTGACGAGGTTGGAATGCTGGCGCGTGCCTTCAACCGGATGACCGCCCAGTTGGAAACCCAGACCTTGGCCCTTGTGCGCGCCAACGCGCAGCTCGATGTGCGTCGCACCTTTATCGAGGCGGTGATCGAGTCAATCACCGCAGGAATCGTGTCGATCGATCGTGCGGGCAAGATCCGCCTGATCAACAGTTCAGCGCAAAAGCTTCTTGGCGATGGCAACAGCGATGCAACCGGCACTCCGTTGGTGGACTTCGCGCCGCAATTGTTTGCGCTCGTGGCCAGTGGCGAGCCGAGTGGCGTCGTGCATTACGCCAAGGGCAGCGATTTGCTGACCCTTGCCGCTAAAGTCACACAAGACGCCAATGGCCACGTGGTTACGTTTGAAGACATAACCCG
>CAIPWG010000423.1 GCA_903868655.1 uncultured Sphingomonadales bacterium | reverse complement strand
GGGTGATTCTTCTGGCGAGCTTCGGGTTTGTGGTGGCTGGATGCGGCGGCGGAGGCGGGAGCAGCGGCGGAACGACGTATACCAATCCGCCGACGGGAACCTATACGGTGACGCTGACGGGAACGGATACGGCATCGGCATCGATTCCGGCGGCTACGGCCTCGTTGACACTGACCATCAACTAGCGGGGAATGAAAGCAGAAAGGCAGGCTCCATTCAGGGGCCTGCCTCAGACTGCTGACGAACCCCATCTTTTTTGGTGGGGTTTGTTTTTGGGTAGATATTTCAGGCGGTTTTAGCCGAAGCGTTGTCGAGGGACAGGTGTAGCTTGATTTGGTCTGTACAGGCTTTTAAGAGGGCCAGTAGCACTGTAAGGGGCGTATTTGGGCCCATCCGGCTGAGGACCAGAGCGATTTTCTTGATGTTCTGTGCGGTGGCGGCGAGCAGGCATTGCTGCTGCACTTTGCTTAGGCCGCGCATCCTGGCATAGCGGTGTCCGTGCAGTTGTTTGGCGTCCGCGAAGCTACGTTCTACGGTTTCTTTTCTGCGTTTGTAGATGCGCTTGCCGACGCGATTGAACCGATGCTGATCGATACGCTCGCGGCTTGCTTCCCACACATGCCGGGTCACCACTTTGGTTGCGTTGCTGCTCTGGGTGCACTTGTCTCGGAGCGGGCAGTTGCGGCATTGTTCCGGGTCGGAGTGGTACTGGCGGTAGCCTTCGCGGTTGGTAGTGCGGTAGCTGAGTAGTTGTCCGTTGGGACAGATATAGACATCAAGCTTCTCGTCGTAGCGGTACTCGCGTTTGTAGAAGTAGCCGTCGCGGTGGGTAGGCCTGCGATAGCCGATCACGCCATAGATATTGCGCTCTTCCAGTCCATGCGTGATCGCTGCTGCGGCGTATCCGGCATCGACGCCCACCGCGCGGATATCGAACCCGAACCGCTCGCGCTGCCGGTCCAGCCGGCCCAGATACGGCACCGAGTCATGCACGTTGGCCGGCGTCACATGGGTGTCGGTGATGATGGCATGGCGACCATCTACGGTGCGGTGATCGAGATAGAAGAACCCCTTCGGCTTGCCGTCCCGCACCATGTAACCGGAGTCCTTATCCGTGCGGCTCACCTTGATTTCCTTCGTCTCCGGCTCAGCGTCGGAAGGCTTCAGCGGCTTCTTGCCGTGTTCCGTCCGGTCCTCGGTGATAGCTGCCTCCAGTGCTGCCAGATACTCCTGTGGCTTCACCGCGACCTGCTCCAGATCGAACTTGTTCTTGTTGGCGTTGGCCTTCAGATGCGTTGAGTCGCTGTAGAGTACCGCGCCCGAAGCCAGACCCCTGTTCACCGCCAGCAACACGATCTCGTCGAAGATCTCCTGATAAATCGTGCTCTCGGCAAAACGACGACGACGGTTCTGGCTCAAGGTCGAAGCATCCGGCACCTTGTCGCGCAAACGAAGACCCAGGAACCAGCGGTAGGCCACGTTCACCTCCACCTCACGCATCAGTTGCCGCTCGGAACGAACTCCGTACAGGTACCCCAGCAACAACAACTTGAACAACACCACCGGATCAAGCGCCGGGCGGCCGTTGTCTTCGCAGTAAAGATGCTTCACTCGATCCCGGATAAAACCGAAATCAACCGTATGATCGACCTTCCGCAACAGGTGCTTCTCAGGCACCAGACCCTCGATCGATACCAACTCCAACTCCTGCTGTTGCAACTCAGGCTTCTTCAGCATGTATCCAAAATACAAAAAGCTCCCGTGGAAAACGAGAGCCTTTCTTGGTACCTTTGTCAGCAGTCTGAGGAGGCTCATTGGCCTCCTGCACTTCTCAGCCTCCAAACGACAAAAAGCCCGACCCTCAAGGGGCCGGGCTTTTTGCTTGCGTTGAAACCGCTTACTGCGCGGGAACAGCGAGGCTGGGTTCTTTTCCAGCCTTTGCCGGTTCCAGTCCAGGAATGACGGGCACCTGCTTCACTTCGCCGGCGGCAGCGTCGCTCAGATTGATGCCATAATGCTGCAAAGTGCTCGCGAGCAACTGATACAGGCTGGCGCGATCCTTTGCGTAGCCAGCGCGCGCCGCAGTCAGGCTGTTCTCTGCCGTCGCCAGGTTTCTCGATTGCTGCAATACCAGGGCCGTCGTCGAAGCACCCAGGTGCAGTTTCTTCTGCTCCGAATCCAGGCTCTGTGCGTTAAACCGCTGCGAAGCCTCAGCCGCGAGCACCGCTGCCCGGTCGTTGGTCAACGCATACTGCTCATTCACAACCTGCATCTTGATCTCGGTGTAAAGCTGCTCCAGCCGCAGTTGCGCCTGGCGGTATTCGATAAGCGAACGGGCACGGTCAGCCTGTGCTGTCCGGTTCCGCAACGGAATCGTGAGGTTAAAGCCAATGCCCTTATCGGGCGAAGAATTATTGAACGCATTCTGAAACGCCGTGC
>CAIPWG010000422.1 GCA_903868655.1 uncultured Sphingomonadales bacterium | reverse complement strand
TTCCTAGACCAAAAGAATTTTCCAATCAATTTAGGAAAAATCCTATATCGATTCGAAAAGACGCGCTGTGATGATCCCAGTCCCGATTGGCCAAACTGTCTCCGCCTGCGATCCAATAGCATCCGGTTTGCCGCACAAAAGCGTTCGCACACTGACAATGCAAACGGAACATATCATGAACAAGCCTATTCCTCGCACTGCTGGCACGCGCCATGCCGGTCATCGCCCACGCATCACTGCGGGCCAGCGTCTGGCGCTGGCATTGTTCGATTGCGCCGGCCCGATGGCACGGCTGGTGCGGCACACCGAAAACCAATGGTCGAGCGCCACCTTCACCGGTTCGCGTCATACGCTGATCCTGCGGTTTGAAGGCCACACAGCCATCGCTGCCGCCGAAACGCTGGCCGTCGCAATCAGCGATGATGCCATCACCGTGCAGAGCGCGCTGATTGCCGAGCTCACGATCAGCCGGTTCGATCAGACCGTGCTGCCCCAACCCAGTGCCGAAATGGAAATCAGCGCGTTGCTGCTCGATCAATAACCCAACGTCAGATCGACTTGAGGCGCGACCGCTTCGCCGCGGCGCCAACGATCAAGGTTGGCCAGAAACCGGTCGGCCGCGCGTGCAAACATCTTGTTTTGCGCGCGCCCCGACAAGTGCATCGTGACATGGGCATTGGGTACGCGCCACAACGGGTGACCCGGCGGCAACGGTTCGGGTGTGCAGACATCCAGAAACGCGCCCCCCAGATGCCCCCTGTTGAGCGCGGCAATCAAAGCATCCTGATCGATCACGCTACCCCGTGCGACGTTAATCACCGCCGCCCCTTGCTTCATCGCCGCAATGTCGGTGGCTGTGAACAACCCGACCGTTTCAGGCGTAGCCGGCACCGCAATGATCACCCAGTCAAATTCTCCCAGCCGCGCACGCCAGGCGTCGGGCCCGATGCATCCTGGCGCGGGGCTGCGGCGCACCATCGTGACATCGATGTCAAACCCGGCAAGCATCTTTGCCACGCGCCCACCGATTTCGCCCGCACCGAGGATCAGCGCGCGGCTGCCGTGCAATTCCTGCTTGCCCGGTGATTCGAGCAGCCATTGCTCGCGGTCCTGCGCACGCACGACCTCGGCATAGCCCTTGGCCATCGTCAGCATGCCCATCACCACGTATTCGGCAATCGTGATCGCGTTGATTCCGGTGCCGTTGGTCAGAATAACACCCCGATCGGCCAGCACCTGAAGCGGAAAGGCATCGACCCCGGCATAGACCGAATTGAGCCAGCGCAGCCGTGTCGCCTGTACGATGGCGTCGGCCATGGCGTCGAACTTGTACAAATCGAACCAGCCGATTTCGGCTGCGGGCGCCATGTCCAGCAGTTCCTGTGTACTGGTAAAACCACGCAGATCGACCCAGTCGGGCACGCGCCCGGTCAGAAGGGGCGCCACCATGGCATTGACCACGACAACGGTCTTGTGTCCTGCTTCGCTCACCCGAATGCTCCCTATTGCGGACGCCAGTCCCAACCCAGCGGATCGCCATCCATCGCATCGACACCCGCCGCCGACAACGCGTCGCGCAGCATGTCAGACAATGCGAAATCTTTGCCAGCCCGTGCGGCACGGCGTTGATCGAGCACCTCGGCAATGGCCGCTTCGTCGATCGTCGCTGCTTTGGGCCGCAGGCGCAAGGCCAGGCGATCAAGCATCAGCAACCCCAGTCCGAGTACGCTGTCAACCACGCGGATCGCGGCCAGCTTTTCTGCCGGGTCAACTTTCTTCATCGCGACGATGTCATCCAGCACGGTCAGCGCGACCGACGTGTTCAGATCATCACTGATCGCGGCATCAAACCGGCCCAGCGCTTCGGCAAAGCGTGGCCCGGGCGTGGCCGCCGGTTCGCCCGCGCGCTCGCGCAATTGCGCCACCGCCATGACCAGCCGTTTCAGCCGGGTCAGCGCCGCGCCAAGCCCTTCCCACGAAAATTCCAGCTCGCTGCGGTAATGCGCCTGCAGGCACATCAGGCGATAGGCCAGCGGATGGTACCCACGATCGATCAGCAGTTGCAGGCGCAGGAATTCGCCCGAACTTTTCGACATCTTGCCCGAACGTTCGACCAGAAAATTGTTGTGCATCCACACCCGCGCGCCAGAATTGGCCGGATCAGTCAGGCCACCGGCACAACAGAACGCCTGATTTTGCGCGATTTCGTTGGGGTGGTGGATTTCGCGGTGGTCGATGCCGCCGGTGTGGATATCAAATGGAAAGCCGAGCAATGCCCCGCTCATCACCGAACATTCCAGATGCCAGCCAGGTGCCCCTTTGCCCCAGGGCGAATCCCATTCCATCTGCCGCGTTTCACCCACCGGCGTCTTGCGCCAGATCGCAAAGTCGGCTGCGTGACGTTTTCCCGCAACCTGGTCGATCCGGCCTTCGCCTTCATCGGTATTGGTCCGTGCCAGCCGTCCATAGTCGGCCACCGAGCCAACATCGAAATAGAGCCCGCCTGGCAATTCGTAACAGTGCCGTTCAGCGATGGTCTTGGCGAATTCGATCATCTGCGGCACATATTCGGTCGCAATCGACCAATGCGCCGGGGCACGGATATTGAGCGCCGCAATATCGGCCCAATACGCCTCTGTATAATGACGCGCGATATCCCAGATCGATTGCGCGCGCGCAGCCGCTGCCGCCTCCATCTTGTCTTCACCCGCATCGGCATCATCGGTCAGATGTCCGACATCGGTAATGTTGATCACATGCGTCAGCGCATAGCCTTTGTACGACAATGTGCGCCCCAGCACGTCGGCAAAGACATAGGCGCGCATATTGCCGATATGCGGATAGTTGTAGACGGTCGGCCCGCACGAATAGACCCGCGCTTCACCCGGATGGACGGGCACAAATGCTTCGGGCTGACGGGTCAGGCTGTTGAACAGGACAAGCGCGGGTTGGTCGATCATGCCCACGGCCTTGCCTCGGTCATGACAGGGGCGTCAAGTCCGCTGCCCTGCCCACGGCCGATTCCCCTGCAGCCTCAATCGTCGTCAAACAAATCCGCCAGCTGTTCGACAATCGTGCCGCCCAGTTGCTCGACATCCATGATGGTCACTGCGCGGCGGTAATACCGCGTAACATCGTGCCCAATGCCGATCGCCACCAGTTGCACCGGTGATTGTTTTTCGATCCAGCCGATCACTTTGCGCAAATGCTGCTCGAGATAGCCCGCACTGTTGACTGACAGTGTCGAATCGTCGACCGGCGCACCGTCGGAAATCACCATCAGAATGCGGCGGTCTTCGGGCCGCGCCAGCATCCGGTTGTGCGCCCACAGCAGGGCTTCCCCGTCGATGTTTTCTTTCAGCAACCCCTCGCGCATCATCAGGCCAAGGTTTTTGCGCGCACGGCGCCAAGGCTCATCGGCATTTTTGTAAACAATGTGGCGCAAGTCGTTGAGACGGCCGGGGTTTGCAGGCTTTCCGCTGACCAGCCAGGACTCGCGCGACTGGCCGCCTTTCCACGCGCGGGTGGTAAAGCCCAAGACTTCGGTTTTCACCCCGCAGCGTTCGAGCGTGCGCGCCAGAATATCTGCGCTGATCGCTGCAATCGAGATCGGGCGCCCGCGCATCGATCCTGAATTGTCGATCAACAGCGTAACCACGGTGTCCTTGAATTCAACATCGCGTTCGATCTTGTACGACAGCGAATGGCCGGGCGAGATCACCACACGGGCCAGACGCGCGGCGTCAACAATGCCCTCTTCCTGGTCGAAATCCCACGAACGGTTTTGCTGCGCCATCAAACGACGCTGAAGCCGGTTGGCCAGCCGGGTTACGACCGATTGCAAACCCTTCATCTGCGCATCGAGATAAGCGCGCAGCCGGGTCAGTTCTTCTTCATCGCACAGATCGGTTGCGGCGATCACTTCGTCGTACGATTCGGTGAAAGCTTTGTAATCGAAACCTTCGGGCAAATCGGTCCACGG
>CAIPWG010000421.1 GCA_903868655.1 uncultured Sphingomonadales bacterium | reverse complement strand
TGCGTGCGCTAGGTATTTTTACGTATATGTCCCAAAAATATCATTAATTTTGATAACAAAGTTAGGCAATGCCGCACAAGCCGACTGAAACTTGTCCGCCAGCACAGCCGCCACTCATACCAAATTGCATCGTGCGCGATCTGATATCAGTTGGCGTCGACCAAAGCCGAAACATGCAGAAAGCCCGGGATCGGCCCATTCCATGCCCCGCTGTCGGCGGCCGTGTCAGTTGGCGATGCTCGCTGCTCCGCAGGCGCAGAGCGCCGTGCAGGGCGCTTCGTCTCGACCGGTTCGCTGGCACGCGTGCGCGGCGCGGTCTCTGCCGCATCCTCGCGCGGCAAACGCGCTGCTGGCTCAGGTGGCTTTTCAGCCGTTTTGCCACGTTTGCGACCGCCAGCACGCGCCACAGGCTCGCGCGAGGGTTCTGCCGCGGCGGCATCATGACCACCGCCCAGCGTGATCTCGGGAATTTTCATCCCGGTCAGCTTTTCAACATTGGCGATGGCTTCGGCGTCTTCGTCTGACACCAGCGTGAAGGCTTGCCCCGTTGCGCCACCGCGTCCGGTACGCCCGATGCGGTGGACATAGTCATCGGGATGCCACGGCGTATCGAAATTGATCACATGGCTGACGCCTTTGACATCCAATCCCCGTGCAGCGACGTCCGAGGCGCACAGAATGTTTATCTGGCCATCCTTGAAACGCTGCAATTCCGCATTGCGCGCCAGCTGGTCCATGTCCCCATGGATTTCGCCTGCGGAAAAGCCAGCCTGTTTCAGGCTTTTGGCCAGATCACGCACCGTGGTCTTGCGATTGGCAAAGATAATCGCGGTGGTCACATCATCGTTGCGCAAGATCTGGCGCAGCGCGTCGCGCTTGGCACGAGCCGGCACCCGCACCTTGAACTGCGCGATATTGATATTGGCGCTGGCAGGCCGGGCCACCTCGATATATTTGGGATTGGACAGAAATTTGTCAGCCAATTTTTTGATCGGCGGCGGCATCGTTGCCGAAAACAGCAGCGTCTGCCGTGTGGTTGGCAATTTGCTGCAGATGGTTTCGATGTCGGGAATGAACCCCATGTCGAGCATGCGGTCGGCCTCATCGATCACGAGCAATTCGCACCCGGTCAACAAAATCTTGCCGCGTTCAAACAAGTCCATCAATCGCCCGGGTGTGGCGATCAAAACGTCCACGCCATCGGACAACGCCTTGACCTGATCACCCATTTGTACGCCACCGATCAGCAGCGCCATCCGCAGATCATGGTTTTTGCCGTACTTTTCAAAATTTTCGGCTACTTGCGCGGCCAGTTCGCGCGTCGGTTCGAGGATCAGCGACCGTGGCATCAGCGCGCGACGGCGGCCATGCGCCAGAATGTCGATCATCGGCAGCACAAAACCGGCCGTCTTGCCTGTGCCCGTTTGCGCAATACCGATGATGTCGCGCATCATCAACACCGACGGGATGGCCTGCGCCTGGATCGGAGTCGGCTCATCATAACCGGCGTCAAGCACCGATTGGAGCAACTGGTCAGACAAGCCAAGATCGGCAAATTTCATGCGGGACGGTATTCCTGATTGTGGTGGTGCGTTGCCAAGATCAACGGCTACCAGAAAGCGAAGACTGGATCGAGATTGCGACTGGTTCGGGATGGCGGCGGCGTTGTCCGGAGAACCCCCCTTGCAACGCGCCGAATGCGGCTTTCGACGCTCCTGAAACCCGGCCCGACTGCCCATCGCTTAAACGCGATGGGTCAAATCGAGCCGAAACCTGCACGCGCTATGCCAAGTATCGCGCGAAAGTCAAGAAATGCGCGTCGATCCATGCCCTTCATCTGCGTGCATTTCAGGGTGCAAGCTCGTGCATTTGCGCGATCATGCAGGTCGTCCCGGCTCGCGAATGGATTGTGTCCCGCCCAGCGCAGATCATGCCATCAGCAGTTGGCGTTACATAAAAACCGAGATAGAAATCGCGCGCTGAACAATTGCGCGACAAATCTGCCCCCACCAACCGATGGTCGCGCATGAACAGCAGCAAACGACCGGCGGCCAGCGGGCGCACGCCGGTCAACGCCGCAACCGGCAAACAGGCTGGCTGACGCCGCTCGTGCAAACGGTCAGGCAATGGTTGTAGTGCAGGTGGCGGCAAATCGCGCAGAGCTGCCGGATCGCCGGGCGTGATCCGAATGATAATGTGCTGTTCGATCCGCACCTGACCCCAATCGCCATCAGCAAGCGCGCGACCAAAATCCTGCACATTTCCGATCAACGGAATGTAAAGCGCGCCAACCGCGATGGCCCCCGCCGGCACCGCAGCCGCGAAAAATCCGATCGCAATCAGACCCCAAAGTGTTCGGGTCATGCGCAACCCTAGCGTGCCAACCCGCACACCACCGGCGCGTGGTGCGCAGCGCTCTGCACGCGGCGACCCGGCCCAATGGTGTACTCCCGACATGACATTGGCACAAAACTCCTGATCAAAAGCCTGATAGGCACCAATGGGGTGTCGCTCCCCACCCCGCCTTATCGCGCGCGTCGGTTGAACGATCGCTTAACCCGCTTACCGTTAAAAATAACCCGCAAAAATGCGTTGCCGAGGTTCTGCCGCAGTATTAGCGCATACCCCATGATGACTGAAATGCCCCCGGAGCCTGCTGCTGTCCGATCTGACGGCAACACGGCCCAGATCGCCGCAAGCTTCGTGGCCGCCGCCATCGCGCTGCTTGGCCCCAAAGGTTTCACCACCGATCCCGACATCCTCAGCCCCTGGCTGACTGATTGGCGTGGTCGGTATACCGGACAGGCACTTGGGCTGGCGACCCCAGCCAACACTGCCGAAGTCGCAGCGCTGGTCAAACTTTGCGCCACACACGGTGTGCCGATCGTGCCGCAGGGCGGCAACAGCGGCATGTGTGGCGGCGCAACCCCCGACGACAGTGGCCATGCCGTGCTGATAAACACCCGCCGGATGGATGCCATTCGCCGCATCGATCGTTCGGGGCGCCAAGTCGAATGCGAAGCCGGTGTGATCCTGCAAACCCTGCACGAGGCGGTTGAACGCGAAGGGCTGCGCTTTCCACTCACCTTGGGTGGCAAAGGCTCAGCCACGGTCGGCGGGCTGATTTCGACCAATGCCGGGGGAACCCAGGTGCTGCGCCATGGGGTCATGCGCGCGCAGGTGCTGGGATTGGAAGCCGTCCTGCCCGATGGATCAGTGCTGAACCAGTTAGTCCCGCTGAAAAAGGACAACCGAGGCTTTGATCTGAAACAGCTTATGATCGGTTCCGAAGGCACGCTCGGGATTATTACGGCCGCGACCTTGCAACTGGAACCGGCCGTTGCCGCGCGCGCCGTTTTATGGGCGGGGGTAAATTCGATCCAGACCGCGCGAGCGCTGCTGCTGCACGCGCAAGATCTGGCCGGCCCTGCGCTTGAAGGGTTTGAAGTGGTGCCGCACCATTCCTTGGAGGCGGTGCAGGCTTATCTTCCCACTGCGCGCGCACCGCTCGAAGGCGCACATCCGTGGCATGTGCTGATCGAACTCGTCGCCGACGCCAGCCATGCCGAAGCCTTGCCCGCATTGGCCGAAGCGCTGCTGGTCACCGCGTTCGAGGCCGGATTGGTAGACGACGCCACGATCGCCGCCAACGAAACCCAGGCCGAGGCGTTCTGGTGGCTGCGCGATTCGGTGTCGCCGGCCGAACGTGCGCTGGGGCCTGCAGTGCAGCACGATATCAGCGTACCGGTGGAACGGATGGCCGATTTTCTCGACTTTGCCTCGCCCTTGCTGGAAACCGAATTTCCCGGAACCACCGCGGTCGGATTTGGCCATCTGGGTGACGGCAATATCCATTTCCATATATTGGCGCCCAAAGGCGCCGACGCCGTCACATGGGAACACGGCGACGGCAAAGCGATCAGCCGCAAGGTCCACGATCTCGTTACGCAATGGGGTGGTTCCATCTCCGCCGAACACGGCATCGGGCAGTTGAAGCGCGATGAACTGGCTCGTCTGGGCGATCCTGCCGCGTTGCATGTGTTGCGCGCGGTAAAGGCCGCGCTTGATCCCCAGGGACTGTTCAACCCCGGGAAACTGGTGTGAAAACTTTGCTGGTCGCTTCGGCGGATCGCGCAGGCGGTATTGCGTGCCATTGCGTGCTCGCCTAAACGCCTCGCTTCTGCCGGGGAGCGCCATTGCCTTGCCCGCATTATACGGAGAGTGACCAATGGCCAGCGCGCCTGCCAATCTGCCTTTGTTTTACAACGACCTGATTCCGCTCAACACGCGCGATCATTCTACCTGGAGCGCGCGCAGCGTGAACAAGGCGCAGTGGCTGGTGAATCAGCATGCCGTGCCATTGACCGTTGAAGAATTTCCGCAAGCCGGACGCCATTTCCCGATCGTGTTTGCGAGCGGCGAAAATACTGTGCCGCTGGCGCTGATGGGCCTGAACGAGGGCGTGAACGTGTTCGTCGAAGACGATGGCACCGTGCTGAACAACGTTTATCTTCCTGCCTATGCGCGGCGTTATCCGTTCATGTTGGCCAAGCTGCAGCCGACATCGGAAGAATTGTCGCTGTGCTTTGACCCCACATCAGACCTGATTGGTGAACACGCCGATGGTCAGCCGCTGTTTGATGGCACCGAAGCGACCAAGACCACGCAAGACGTCCTGCAGTTCTGCGAGCAGTTCGAACAGGCCGGTCAGCGCACGCAGGCGTTTGTCGAAGAGCTGAAAAAGCACGACTTGCTCATGGAAGGCGAAGTGTCGATCCAGCAGCCCGAAGGCGGCCAGCCCTTCGTGTATCGCGGCTTCCAGATGGTCGATCAGGAAAAGCTGCGCAACATTCGCGGTGACGTGTTGCGCGGTTGGGCGCAGAGCGGTCTGCTGCCGCTGATCTATGCACACATGTTCTCGCTCGAACTGATCAGCTTCGTATTCGCGCAGCAAGTCCAGCAGGGCAAAGGCCCTCAGCCGAGCCTGCCACCGCTGCCGACCTTCTGAACGGGGCACATCCGACCAGTTCGGACCAAATTGAGAGAGGAGCTGCCAACACCGTTGGCAGCTCCTTTTTTCT
>CAIPWG010000420.1 GCA_903868655.1 uncultured Sphingomonadales bacterium | reverse complement strand
TTTCTGGATGCTGGTGTTCTTCGGCCTGACATTTGTCATTGTCGGTCGTGGCATGGTGCCAAAAGTCGTGTCCACCATGACTGACCGGAATCAGCGGATCGGCCAGGATCTTGCTGCGGCCGAAGCTGCTCGCAACGCAGCCGAAGCGGAGCAGGATTCGTGGAATGAAGCCGAGACTGCTCAGCGTGCGAAGGCGCATGACCTGATTGTTGCGGCCAAGCACAAAGCAGCACTGGCCACGCAAGCCAAGCTTGCCGAAGCCACGAGCCGCATCGAAGCGCAGATTTCTTCGGCTGAGGCACGGATTGCCGCTGCCCGCAATGCTGCGCTCGGTGAGTTCGAAACTGTCGCTGCTGACATCGCGCAGGACATTGCCCAACGTGTGGCTGGCCTTGCGGTCAGCACCGATGATGCGCGCGTCGCTGTGAAGGGACCTTTCGCTCATGGCTGATCTTCACGAAGTTGCCGAACCTTTGCTCTATGGGCAGATCCCACCGGTCGCGATTGTCAGTGCCTCTATGGCAGTGCTGCTGCTGATCATGGTCTGGAAAAAGGTTCCTGCACTGATCACCTCGGGCCTCGACAAGCAGATTGTCGCGATCCGGGCACAGTTGGATGAGGCACGCACTTTGCGCGCCGAGGCCGAACAATTGCGCGCCGATTATGCCGCACGTATCGCCAGCGCGGAAAAAGATGCGGCTGCGATGCTCGAGCACGCACGCCACGAAGCCGAGGCAATCATTGCGCGGGCCGAACACAGCACCGCAGACGTGATGGCACGGCGTGAAAAGATGGCTGCAGACAAGATTTCTGCCGCCGAACAGGCCGCGGTCGATGATCTGCGGCAACGCGCAGTGACCGCAGCGGCGAGTGCGGCAGCGCAGCTGATCGCAGCACGCCACGACGCGGATGCCGATCACGCGCTGATTGATCACAACATCGCGAGTTTGGTAAACTGAACTCCGGTTCAGGCCAGCATGTCTGAAGAGGGCCCCGCCGGTAACGGCTGGGGCCTTTTTCATGGGCGGCTCATTCTTCCAGAAGTGTGTCGGCGGGTGCGTTCAGGCCGGCGATGATTTCATCGCGCTGACCGGCTGGCAATGCACCGGGCGTATCGAGCCAGCGACGCAGGCGCCACAACTTGCCCGGATCGATGCGGCCGTCCTGCCATTGGTCGATCAGATAATCGCCCGCTTCGGGAATGCCCGCTTTCACCGCCACAAACAGATAGGCCAGGGCATCGTTGGGCACTTGAATATCGTGGTTCGTGTCGATCAATCGTACAGCAGCCCAAGCCCCCGCAGGTGATCCACCGTTTGCGGCCACGCGATACCAGTGCAGCTGATGCCCGCGACGGTCGATCAAGGGGATAGTGCCGGGCAAGTCGTGGTAGAAATCCCCCAGTTGCAATGCTGCCGTCAGGTCACCTGCTTCGGCGCGTATCGCCAGGCAATGTCCGGGGTTGGTCGTTTCAACCGCGATGCCCTTGGCTGGTGCTTCAGCCGACAAGGCCGCGTGCAATGGGCAGGGTGCCGGCGCAACAGGCGCAGCAGTCTGGCTGCAACCTGCCATGGTTGTGCTCGCGACCAGCAGGACGAGAACGTGACGGCTCACTTGCCGCGCCTTTCGATCGCGGGTTGATAGGCGAAATCGCCAGAAGATCCCTGGCAAGTCCCGCTGCGCACGTAAATGCATTGCAGACGATCCTCGATATTCAGGTATTCTTCACCGCGACAGCCGACACGATGAAAACCGGGGGGCAGTGCTGGACCATTCAATTGTGAGGCCTCGATCACATTGTACCGGGCAACCATGGCGCGCGCTTCGAGCGGTGCCTCGGGGCCGTCAAACAGCAGTACAGGAACGGGCCGGTTGAACATGGTCATCGCAAGTGCCGGGTGGGCGGGTTGCTCGTACATCGCAAAGCCGCAAATGCCGGGTTGTTCGCCCGCGATGACCAACGATTGAAACGGGATATCGCCCTGGTTCCAATAATCACCGAAATCGGCGACAGGCCAACCACCAAGCTGAGCATGGACCAGGCCAAGCACAGCCCCGGCGTAGCAAGCGACGAGGACAGTCGAAATTTGCGTGATACGATATTCCAGACATCGACCGAGCCGATCGCGGCAAGCAGGACCAGCGTTGTGGTACCCAACAGCACAAACCGGTATTCCTTGTGCGCGATCAGCGAGTGCGTGGCGTAAATAGCGATCGCCATTGCAAGCAGCATCGGCTGCCGTCGCGCGCCAATCAGCGCGAGTGGTACAAGAAGCAGTGTCGCCCAGCTCCAGGTCAGTCCCTGATATGTGACAAACCACCAAGGCGGTTGCGTGCCGAACATGTCGCTGCCGCCTTGCACGACGTTGAAGGCGATACTGCGCCAGATCCACAGCAGTGGGGGGTGCCCGGTAACCACATCGCCAAAGCCGCCCAAGGCAAGCCCGCTCGCTATACCGAGTGCCAGACCGGGAATGACCTGCCGCGCGTTGCGCCCCACACTCCACAGTGCGATCAGAGCGATCGCGGGGAGATAGTGAAACCGCACAACAAACCCCAGCGCCAGCAGCAGGCCGAGCGCCCCGGCCTCATGGAACCGGGCGCGGCTGCGCAATCGCTGGGCAAGGGCCATGGCTGGAAACAGCAGTGACAGACCAATGCCTTCGGCAGATGGTCGAACCGCGAAATAGAATACTTCGCACCATACGGCTCCCACCCATGCGGCAACGAGCGCGTGGGTGCGGCCAAACCGGCGTGCGAGGTCATACCAAGCCCAGGGCACACCCAGCGACAATAGCGACAGAGCCGTACGCACCAGCCATAAATGCAGTTGGCTTTGCGGTGCCAAAGCATGGCCCAGCGCAAGCGGCGCTGAAAGCATCAGCGGCACGAACCAGCCGCGTATCCCGGCATGAAATTCCCACGCCCGCACCCATGATCCGGTTACCAGGCCATAAGCCGGTTCCAGATATTGCCAGACCTCGTCGGCGTGAAAGACAGTCATGCGGCTCGACAAAACCAGACGCAGCACCAGTGCCACACCGATTATGCCCGGCACAAGATGGTGCTGACCAAGACGCGGTGTCAGGCGCAAGGGCGTGGCCCGACTGTTTGGAAAACGAGGTTGATCCTCAAGCTGCTGCATCCCCCATGAAAACCCCCACTGGCCGCGCTCTACGGCGCATATCGGGCCGATCGGGCAGGGGCAAGCGCGTTGGCTGACTTTGCCAGGTTGGTCTGTTATCCCCCGAATCACATCGGTAGGAGAACGGGCGTGGGCTCGGTGCGTGGATTTTTGGCGACGCTGGCTGTTCTTTTGCTGTTTGGTGCACCAAACGGGGCATCGGCGC
This sequence comes from uncultured Sphingomonadales bacterium, assembly GCA_903868655.1. Lineage (GTDB taxonomy): Bacteria > Pseudomonadota > Alphaproteobacteria > Sphingomonadales > Sphingomonadaceae > Novosphingobium. The sequence goes on along the minus strand of CAIPWG010000420.1, from coordinate 3,665 downwards.
AGACTGGATCTGCCGATGCGGTCTATCCTTTTTACATGCCGATGCAGGGGCTGGTGAAACCGGCGACCCGCCTGTTTGTCAAATGCGACGCTTCACGTCTTGCGGGGCGTGAGGTCTATGTCGGACGCAACGCGGATTCGCTGTATGGGCGGGCCGAAGGCGGCGTTGAATTTGTCTATGAGGCACGTGACAGCGCGGGACAGCCCTGTGTTTATCCCTTCGCGCCGTGGATGCCGCAGATTGTGGGTACTTTGCAGGGCACGCAGTATATTTTGCGATCATCTGTGCCGGGGCAAAGGGTGACCTTTCGCACGTCGAATGAATGGGCCACGATTGATTTGCGATTGTTTGATTTCGGCCGTCAGCGTGTGCATTTTGAAATGCGCGATATCGATCTCGATTTCCCCGGCGCGGTGCAGCCAATGGGTGCGCTGCACCTCGAAGCGTTTGGCGGAACGTCGCCAGGCCTGTTCAGCGCGGTGCTTCGGCGTTGCCGGATCTACGGCGGCAAAAATGCAGTGTTTGTGCCCGGTGGTCAAACGATGCTGTATATCGAAGACAGCGATATCGCGGGCAATGTCGGTACCAATGTCGATCAGGAGCACACGACCTATATCAATGGCACTCTGGTTTCCCATTTCCGCAACTCGATCTGGCGCGGTCAGCATGCCGGGGGAAACATCGCCAGTGGCCACCAGTTGAAAGACAAGGCCTATCTGCGGATTTACGAAAATGTGACCGTGTCGAACCAGCCAGTTGGCACCACGGCTTCAGCCATGCCTTTGATCGATGCGACGGCGTATGGCTTCACCTGGTCGCAAAACCTGCATATTCTTCGCCATGCCACGGCGCAGTCTCCGCGCGACGCGCTCGTCGATTTGCGCACCGACATGCTTTATGGCGCACCGGGCAACTACCCCTGGAGCGTGCTCACCACACCCGCATGGCGCATGCCGGCCGATCCGCTGAATGTGCTGGACCAAGTCTATCTGTCCGTGTTTTTCGATACCACTGTCGACAGCTTTCGCACCGAACCCTATGTCTTCGCCCTGCGCCCGCAAGGGGCAAGCTTTGCGCCAGGCGGAACCCACGTCGAAGGCACCGAACAGTCAATGCGCGCGGAACAACGCACGGTTTCCATCGCGTTCCACACCAAGGGGTTGATGGCGCGCGTCTATGGCAAGGAGGGTTGGACTTTCACCGACCCAAAGCTGCCACCCAAAGCGCAATGGATAACCGACCGCGACGCCTTCATCCGTCACGCGCTGGGTTTGATCGGGCGATAGCAAGTGTTTTTTCGCTGTACTGGTTGACCAGACACGACCTTGCGCGTAATGGCCCGCACTTCGGCAGGCCAGAGCACGTTGTGTTCCTGTGCTGCCGGACATGTCGAGCTGAACATTGGCAGTCTGCGGGATGGGGGGAACCCCCGGGTCTCCAGCCTGGCAAAGTAACCCGGCGCCGTGGCGCGGGTGGAGTGTTTTTCGGCTCGCGTCTGGATGCGATCACTGCCCACGGGCAGGGTTTGCTCATGCAGGCGCGATGCGCGCATTTCCTTCACCGATGCGACGCGATGCCAAAACCAAGGTGAAGTCTTCACAATGCCTACGATCAACCAGCTGGTCCGTCATGGCCGCGTTCCGCAGAAGGCCAAGAGCAAGGTCCCTGCGATGGAGCAGAACCCACAAAAGCGTGGCGTTTGCACCCGCGTCTATACGACCACCCCGAAGAAGCCGAACTCGGCACTCCGCAAGGTCGCCAAGATCCGTCTGACCAACAGCCGCGAAGTCATTTCGTACATCCCTGGCGAAGGCCACAACCTGCAAGAACACTCGGTCGTGCTGATCCGTGGTGGCCGCGTTCGCGACCTTCCCGGCGTGCGTTACCATGTGTTGCGCGGCGTGCTCGATACACAGGGCGTCAAGGACCGCAAGCAGAGCCGTTCGAAGTACGGCGCCAAGCGTCCGAAGTGATCCATGCCGGCGCGCGGGAACACCCCATGTGCGCCGCATTGAAGCGATAAGGACCCGCCGCGGTCCGGCCAAGTCAGAAGGAAGTTCCTATGTCACGTCGTCGTCGTCCGGAAAAGCGGTCATCCTGCCCGATCCGAAATTCGGTGATCAAACCCTGTCAAAGTTCATGAACAACCTCATGTACGACGGCAAAAAGTCTGCAGCCGAAGGCATTGTCTACGGCGCGCTCGAAACCATGCAGACCCGCGCCAAGGCGGACCCGTTGCAGCTGTTTCACGATGCGCTGAACAACGTGAAGCCGCAGATCGAAGTGCGCTCGCGCCGCGTTGGTGGTGCAACGTATCAGGTTCCTGTCGAAGTTCGTCCGGAACGCGCCCAGGCGCTGGCCATCCGTTGGCTGATCACGGCAGCCCGGAACCGTTCGGAAACGACGATGTCGGCGCGCCTTTCGGCTGAACTGCTCGACGCAGCGAACAACCGCGGCAACGCGGTGAAGAAGCGCGAAGATACCCACCGTATGGCGGACGCCAACCGCGCTTTCAGCCACTATCGCTGGTAAGCACGACGGATCGCCCGCGCGGGCTGTTGTCTGCGCGGCGCGATAACGTCACAATACGGTCACGCAATTGAACCAAGGGGCGTGGCGCGGTCCTGATCCGCCATCGCCCTACGACCACGCCCCCTCGACCATAAGGGAACTTACCATGGCCCGCAGCACGCCGCTCGAGCGCTATCGCAATATCGGTATCATGGCGCACATCGACGCCGGCAAGACCACGACGACCGAGCGTATTCTCTATTACACCGGCAAGTCCTACAAGATCGGCGAAGTCCACGACGGCGCCGCCACGATGGACTGGATGGAACAGGAACAGGAACGCGGCATTACAATCACGTCGGCCGCGACAACCTGCTTCTGGGGCGATTACCGCATCAACATCATCGACACCCCCGGGCACGTCGACTTCACCATCGAAGTCGAACGCTCGCTGCGCGTGCTCGATGGCGCGGTGGCTTGCTTTGATGGCGTCGCCGGGGTTGAACCGCAGTCGGAAACCGTGTGGCGTCAGGCTGACAAGTACGGCGTTCCGCGCATGTGCTTCATCAACAAGCTCGACCGCACCGGCGCGAACTTCAAGTATTGCGTGCAGTCGATCATCGATCGGCTCGGCGCGGTGCCTGCGGTGCTGTATCTGCCGATTGGCGCCGAAAGCGATTTCAAGGGTTTGGTCGATCTGGTCCACAACCGCGCGATCATCTGGCACGACGAGAGCCTGGGCGCGAATTTCGATTACACCGATATTCCGGAAGACCTGGCTGACGAAGCCGAGGAATACCGCAATACGCTGATCGAACTCGCAGTCGAACAGGACGACGCCGCGATGGAAGCCTATCTCGAAGGCAACCTGCCCGATGTCGCCACGTTGAAGGCGTTGATCCGCAAGGGCGCGCTGGCGCAGAAATTCGTGCCGGTGGTCTGCGGTTCGGCGTTCAAGAACAAGGGTGTGCAACGAATGTTGGATGCCGTGGTCGAGTTCATGCCTTCACCAGTGGACATTCCTCCAGTTGGTGGCACTGACGAAGACGAAAATCCGGTCACTCGAAAGGCGGATGACAGCGAGAAGTTCTCCGCCCTGGCGTTCAAACTGATGACTGATCCATTTGTGGGCCAATTGACCTTCGTGCGTGTTT
>CAIPWG010000419.1 GCA_903868655.1 uncultured Sphingomonadales bacterium | reverse complement strand
TCGGCGGTGCACGATCTGGCCAAATCATTCCCTGCGGATCGTTTTGAATCCGAAACACTGGCCGCCGCCAAACGCAACAACCCGCCCGTGGTTCACCCGATGATCCGCACGCATCCGGTCACCGGCAAAAAAGCGATTTTCGTCAGCGAAGGTTTCACCACCGGGATCGTCGGTATGGAACCGCCTATGGCCGAACCCCTGCTGAACATGCTCTATACTCACATCACCCGGCCCGAATTCACCGTGCGCTGGAAATGGCGTGTGGGCGACGTGGCGATCTGGGACAATCGCGTCACCCAGCATTATGCAACGTACGATTACGGCGCGGGGCATCGGGTGATGAACCGCGCAACAATCATGGGCGACAAACCTTTCTGATCTGCGCGCGCTCATTGCGCCGAAGATGAACGGCGGCTGCATTCGTGCTTCGACCAGCGTTCAGGTTGATGACGGTAAACCGGTCTTCACGAAATCGACTCGCTACCGGGCAATCTCATCGGCTCCGGTAACGCCGACCAGGAGGCAGACCATGAAGACCATCTTCAACAAAGCGGCGCTCGGCTCCATGCTTGCAATCACGGCTTTCGCCGGCGTTATGGCCAGCGCGACACCGGCCGAAGCACGCGACTGGGGTGGAAATGAACACCATGGCGGCGGCGGCTTGGCTGTCGCAGCAGGTCTGCTGGGCCTTGCGGCGGGCGTGGCAATTGCCTCCGATCACCGTTCTTACGAGGCGCCCGCTCCGGTTCGCTATTACGCGCCCCCGGTCGCCTATGCGCCCCCGCCTTGCTACGATGCCTATCCCGGCTACGATGGCTATTGCTATCCCGCTGCGTATTACGTCAACCTCGGCTGGGGCTGGCATGAAGGCGGCTGGTGGTATGGCGGCGCACGTTACGCGCGCCCCTTTGTGGTCGGCGGCTATCGCGGCGGCTATGTTTCCGAAGGCTATCATGGCGGGTACGCTGCGCGCGGCTATGCTGCACCGGCCTATCGGGGCGGTTACGAAGGCGGAGAACGCGGCCGGTATGAAGGCGGCGAACATGGCCGGCACGAAGGTTACGACCATCACGGCGATCGCCGTTAACGCTCACCGCGCGGCCGGTCCGGTCAATAACCCGGTCAGCCAATCACGAAACCGTACGAGGGCCGGCGATGCCGGCCCTTTTGCGTGGATCAGCCAATAGGCTGACCGGCTGGTCAACCGATGCACAAACGGTTCGACCAAAGCGCCCGCTGCCAGTTCCGGCTCGATCAGAAATCGCGGGATTAGCGCCAGGCCCGCACCGGCGGCGGCCGCCTGCGCTGCCATCATGAATTGGTCAAACCGCGCGCCACCCAATCGTGGCGCCGCAATCGCCTGCGTTTCCAGCCATTCGTTCCACGCATCGGGTCGCAGGCTTTGAAACAGCAGCGGCACGTCGATCACGTGTTCGGGCCGGGTCACGCCATGGGCCTCGGCCCAGCCGGGTGCTGCCTGACTAAACTATGCAAGACTTATGTCACCAGCCAAATTCCTCAGTATGCACCTTGCTAGCAGGAACTCCATTACTAACAAGTTGTGCTGTAACAGCTTTCATCATTGGGCCTGGACCACAAATGTAGTAGTCGCAATCTAAATTTGTTTGAGTATATTTTTTTATTAAATCAAAAGTAACCATACCAAGCTCAACTCTATCACCTGCTGTTGCAGTAGGGTCGCTTAAAACGTTTACCAAGTTTACTTTTGG
>CAIPWG010000418.1 GCA_903868655.1 uncultured Sphingomonadales bacterium | reverse complement strand
TGAACCGCACCGGTTATCGCGTGATCGAAGCCGCTGACGCGCGCGCCGCGTTGGCCTCACTGTCCATCGACAAGCCCGATGCCGTCCTGCTCGATCTGGGCTTGCCCGACCGCGACGGGTTGGAACTGGTGCCGCTGATCAAAGCGACAGGCGCCGCGCTGATCATCGTGTCGGCACGCGGCGATACCGATCAGAAAGTGACCGCGCTCGACCTCGGTGCCGATGACTTTGTGATCAAGCCGTTTGACAGCGAAGAACTGCATGCGCGTCTCCGCACCGCGTTGCGCCACCGGCTCGCCGCCACCAGCCAATCCGCGGTGGTCACTGTGGGCGATGTAGTGATCGACCTTTCCGCACGGGTAATCACGCGTGCCGGGGTGGAAATTCATCTGACACGCAAAGAATATGGCATGATTGCCGAATTGGCGCGGCATCCCGGCCGGGTAATCACGCATGTGCAATTGTTACGCGCGGTGTGGGGCCCCGGCCATGAAAGCGATGTGGAATATTTGCGGGTTACCGCGCGCGGCATCCGGCGCAAACTGGAGGTTGATCCAGCCACGCCCGTGCTGCTGCGCAACGAACCGGGCGTGGGCTATCGCCTGATGGGATAACGTTCAGTGCTGGTCTTCCAGGCTGAAGCGATCATCATCTTCGTCATAGGCAAAGACTTCGGCATAACGGCCCCACAGCGTTACGGTGCGCAAGGTTTCATCCGCATAGTCTTCGCTCATGTGATCTTCCAGCTCATCACGAAAGCGTCGCGCCGGGGCTTCGTGGCTGGCCCGTTCGTCCAGCACGCGGCGAATATGCTGCACCAATGGCACGTGCTGGCTCAGCGCTTGCGCAAACAGCGCTTTGCGTTGGTCAACATCGCCTTGGGCATAACGTCGGGCCGACGGCGTCAGTACCAATTCGGCCCCGCGCAATTCGGCAAAGCGCAACAGTTGCAGCGTTTCAGCCATCGGGAACAGTTCGTCGGCTTCCAGCTGCAACGAGTCTGCGAGTTCCGACATGCTGGCGTGGCCATCAAACGGTGTGCCGTCGACTTCCTCGATCAGACCCGCGATAGAATTGGTTGACACGCGCGGCAGCACCATGGCGATGCCGGTACCGGGAAACACGCCATCGCGCATCGGGGCATTGATGTCGGTGCGCGCGGTCATGCGCGCATAAATATCATCGACGAGCGCGCGGAACGCGGGATCAAGTCGATCGCGCGGCTGCGGCAAATCGACCTTGATCTCGGCAACCACCCGACCGGGGTTCGAACTGAACACCAAAATCCGGTCGCACATCAGCACGGCTTCTTCGATGTTGTGTGTCACGATCAGGATCGATTTGATCGGCACGCGCCCTTCGGACCACAAATCGAGCAAATCGGTGCGCAGCGTTTCGGCCGTAAGGACATCGAGCGCCGAAAATGGCTCATCCATCAACAGCAACGAGGGGTTGACCACCAGTGCGCGGGCCAGTCCGACGCGTTGCCGCATCCCCCCCGACAGTTCCTTGGGATAAGCGTTTTCAAAACCGTCGAGCCCGATCAAGTCAATCGCAGCGATGGCACGCGCGCGCGCTTCGGCGGTGGGCACTTTCTGCGCCTCCAGGCCCAACTCAACGTTTTCAAGCACGGTCAGCCACGGAAACAGCGCGAAGGTCTGAAACACCATCGCCACCGACGGATCGACCACGTCGGGCCCCGGCACCAACCGGGCGATGCCCTTACTCGGACGGATCAGCCCCGCGATTGATCGCAGCAGGGTCGATTTGCCCGAACCCGAGCGGCCAAGCAGCCCGACAATCTCGCCCTGGGTCAGCTCCAGGTTGACATCATCGAGAACGAGATGTTCTTCGCCCGTGTAAAAATGCTTCAGCCCTTTGACTTCGACCAGCAGGGGCTTTGCGTCAATTGCGAGATCGGCCATGGCAACGGTTTCCTATCAGAGAATTCAGACTAATCAGATCAGGTCAAGCGCATACGGCGTTCGCCGTAGGCATAAAGCGGACGCCAAAGCAGGCGGTTGAACCCCAGCACGAACAGGCACATCACGCCGATACCAAGCGCGACACGCGCATAATCCCCGGCAGTCGTTGCCTCGGCAATATAACTGCCCAGACCATGCGCGACCAGCTTGTGATTGCCCCAACTGGCCACCTCGGCAACGATCGAGGCATTCCATGATCCGCCGCTCGCGGTCAGTGCGCCGGTGATATAATAGGGGAAAATGCCAGGGATGGCGACTTGTCGCCACCATTGCAGGCCACGCACATGGAACATGTCGGCCGCTTCGCGCAAATCGGTGGGAATGGCGCTGGCGCCCGCAATCACGTTGAACAGGATGTACCACTGGGTACCCAGGATCATCAAAGGCGACAACCAGATGTCGGGTGACAGATCCCAGCGCACGATCACGATCACGGCAAAGGGAAACAGCACGTTGGCAGGAAACGCCGCCAAAAACTGGGCGAGCGGCTGGAGCCGTTCTGCCCAGACCGGACGCAACCCGATCCACACCCCGATCGGCACCCAGATCAGGCTGGCAATCGCAATCAGCACGATCACCCGGATCATCGTAAAAGCGCCCAGCAGCGTAGCCGTCAGGATATCATGCCATGCCAGATAGCGCATGACATACCGCCCGATCAGGAACAGCGCTGCAACCAAAGCGATCCCCACCACAACCTGCCAGATGATTTCTACCGACGGGTGAACCCGGCTTTGCCCGACAATCCGCCGCCGCGTTGTGCGCGGTTCAAACGCCAGCAACAGCCGCCCGATCGCGCCAAGCGGCGCGAGCACCACGGGTAACAGACGTGTGCGCCGCAAGACGTCGAACACCCACGATGTCGGCCGTTCGGTCGAGGCCACCATTTCAAACCGAAACCGATCGGCCCATGCCACAATCGGTCGGAAAAACAGCTGGTCATAAGCAATGATCACCAGCGCCATCGCGCCAACCGCTTGCGCCACAGCATAGAAATTCTGCTTGTTGATGGCGATTGCAAGGTACGAACCGATGCCGGGTAGCGTGACGGTGGTGTTGCCGACGGTAATCGCTTCGGATGCGACCACAAAGAACCAGCCGCCCGACATTGACATCATCGCGTTCCATACCAGCGCCGGGGTGCCAAACGGCAGGTCCAGCGCGAGAAACCGGCGGATCGGCGACAGCTTGTAGATCATCGTTGCTTCTTCCAGATCGCTGGGGATCGACCGCAGCGACTGATAGAAACTGAACGCCATGTTCCACGCCTGGCTGGTAAAGATGACGAAGATCGAGGCGGCTTCAACACCTGCCACGCTGCCCGGAAACAGACCCATGAAAAACGTGACGGTAAACGTCAGGAAGCCGAGGATCGGCACCGATTGCAGAATATCCAGCGCGGGTACGATCAATTGCCCGGCATGGCGGCTGCGCGCGGCCAGTGTCGCCACCACCAACGTGAACACAGTTGACGCAAACAAGGCCGCGAACATTCGCAAAACCGTGCGCAGCGCATAATATGGCAACCACCAGGCATCGAGCACAACCGGTTCGACCTGCAAAGTCGAAAGTGGCGCCACGGCGCCTTGTGCGGCGCGGAAAAACAGCACGCCAAGGCCCGCCAGAATGACAAACGCGATCGCGTCTTCGCGGCTGGGGCGGGTCAGCCGCAACATCCGCGAAAAGGCGGGAAGCGGGCGGGCGCTGTTGCGGTCTGGGCTCATCGCTATCGCTCTCTCAGCTCGTGGTGCTGACTGTCCAGGTGGCGGCAATCACCCCGCCATGGCGGGCAAGGTGTTCGGTAATTGCATCCAGATCGGCCTCGCTGGCGCGCGAGGGCACCAGCACCGCGGCCGGTTCCACCGCATCGTCGCTGGTGGCCGTGGTTTCGATCAGACGGATGGGGTAATGCATCGCTTCCAGCTCTTCAAACAACAAGTCGCGCGCATGGGCAACTTGTTCGGGGCTGGTGGTCAGATGAACACGGTACAAGGCTTCTGTTTCAGCATGGTTCATGGGCCGTCGATCGACGAATTCGACCAGAGGACGCAGCAGCGTGTTCCCGGCCAGTACGAACAATGTCACCAACCCCGCTTCGGCTGGCAGGCGTGCCCCGGCAAACGCGCCAACTGCAGCAGATGCCCACAACGTTGCAGCCGTGTTCAGCCCCCGCACTTGCGTGCCATCCTTCATGATCACCCCTGCGCCCAAAAAGCCGATGCCCGACACGACGTAGGAAATCACGCGCACGCCACCGTCGGCCCCTGATGTGCGCAAACCCAGATCAACGAAAGCCGCCGCGCCCACAGCCACCAGAACATTGGTGCGCAAACCTGCGCTGCGTTGGCGCCACTGGCGCTCGGTGCCTATCACCACACCCAAAACAAACGCGACAGCCAGACACACGAATGTCGTAAACAAAGCGCCCGGCTGCATGGCAAAGGGACTGGTCATGATGATCATCGCCCCTGTCAAATGCCCGCGTGCAGCCGCAAGCCGAACACGTGTACCGGGCCGCGATCGCGGTTGTACCCGGGATTTGCAATGAACTGATAATCCAGTGTGGCGGTCACCCCGGCGACAACGCCAAACTGATACCAGGCTTCGCTGATCCATTCGTTGCCCGGATGGTGCAACTGCCCGTCGCCGACCAGCGTACCCAACCCGCCATCGTTCAAAAATACCTGCCGCGTGCGCGAAATCGCATTGACCACCCCGGCAATCCCGGCACGATCGGCAGAACGGCCCCAGCGCGAGCCTGAAAACGCCCCGCCAACAGATACGCTGCGGTCGATATCGGTGAAATCATCCGCTTCGGTCACCCCGTCAGACGCCGACGCGCGCGCAAATATCCCGATGCCCGGCGCCACTTCCTGCTCCGCATTGATGTAACCGCCACCATGATCGTTCATACGACGCAGCGAAGCGTTGTCGGGCATGACGCCCGTTGCCTGGAAGGCCGCGATCAAGGTGCGCAGCAATGCCAGATTGCCATGGGTAAAATAGCCGCCCACCCGGATGGCGCCGGGATGCCCGCCAATGGTCTGGCGATGCTCTATTTCGGCCACCGCTTGATATTGCTGAAATCCGGTTTCAAGCGAAGGCTGGTTGGGGACTTTCGACAAGTCGAAAAGACCCGCGCGCAGTGTCCAGTCTTTCTTGTACAGTTCAGCAGCACCGCCAAAGGTAAAACCCCAAGCGTTGGCAGCGTAATCGAAGGCACCGGCATCGACCAGCGCCCAGTTGAGCACATCGCTGCGGGGATCATGGGCATAACTGTTGGTATCGAACACATCGGGCAAGCTGAATTTGCCCATAGTCAGCACCAAACGGTCGTACCTCTGCCGGCCTGCCAACTGGTTGGCTGCAGCGGTAACCGGAACGACATCGCCGTCCAGATCGATTGTTTGGCGCAGAAACAGCCGCGGCAGTTTGAAATAAGGTTCCGCTTTGCCCACTTTGTACGCCTCGGCGCTGGGAAACCCGGCAATGCCAAGCGTGTTCGACAAACCAAAGCCCTGGTCAATCTCCGGGTTGACCCATAATTCTGCGCCCCGCCACAAACGCGCGCCAAAATAGAGTGTGGCATCGAATGTCTCGCGCGCCTGCTTGGGCAACACGCTGTTGGTGCCCGCATAGGGCGAAGCAAAGCCAGGGGTAACCTGCAGCGTGAAAGTTGCTTGCCCATGCACCGCGAAGGCCTGTTGGGCGGTATCGGACGACGCATCCTCTGCCCACGCGCACGTGGGCGCAGCGCATGCGAGTGCCACCGAGGTCAAGCCACTGAACAAACTCTGCGCATCAGCCACGACCAGCCGTGTCCAGCGCGTTCCAAGGGATCGATGCAGGTGCAACTGTCGCCCTCACTGGACGTTTGAGCCGAATTGCACGTCATGGTGATTGCCTGAATCCTGCGGAATAGTTCGTGGACGGTGCATGCTACGATACGCCATCGCAACAAAACAAGACGAGTGCGTGACAGGCGCGCGC
>CAIPWG010000417.1 GCA_903868655.1 uncultured Sphingomonadales bacterium | reverse complement strand
GATGGCGCCATGGCAGTTGCGCCAGTGCAAGGTGACGCACCACCACGCCAGGCGCGTGCGCGGCCCGCCGTTGCGCCACCCCTGCAACCCAAATTGCTTTGATGCGATCTGTGCCGTAAACAGCGCCTATGTTTACCTCTTCTGCTGGCCGGCTTGCGCGGCTTCACTATCTGCCCGGAACCTTTCGCCAGTTGTCGGGTGGCGACCACGTGGTTTGCGCCGTCACCGGGGCCCAGATACCCCTCGATATGCTGCGGTATTGGAGCGCCGAACGGCAGGAGGCTTACGCCAGCGCAGACATCGCGACGAAGCGCCTGCTCGGCCCGGTGTGATCACCGCGCTTACCAGGCGCATGGTGCTTGGGGGTGCCGCGGCGCTGCTGGCAACGCGCAGCAATGCCGCCGAAAATCCGTTTTTGTTGAATGGCCAGGCCGTGCAAGGCGGCTGGCTGCGCGGGCGTGTGCCGCCGGGCACAACCACGCTGCGGATCGATGATCAGCGGGTGCCCGTTGCCACCGATGGCGCGTTTCTGATCGCGTTTGACCGCGATGCCGCGCCCATGGCGGCATTGACAGCCGATACATCCGGCGGAACCGTGCGCCATACTGTAATCGTCGCGCCGCGCGACTGGCCGATCGAACATATCAACACGCCCATGCACCCGGCCGGTGTGCCCGACGCCGAATTCGCCCGTATTCGCACAACCGAACTGGTGCGCATCCGCGCGGCGCGGGCGCATGACACGGGCGCGCAAGGCTGGCGTCAGGCGATGATCCGCCCGGCCAAAGGGCCGATGTCGGGGCGGTTTGGCGCGCAACGGGTGTTTCGCGGGGTTGCGGCGGCGTTTCATTCAGGCATGGATATTGCCGCTCCAGCGGGGTCGGCGATTGTCGCTCCGGCCGATGGGGTGGTGGTTCTGGCTGCCACCGCCGATTTGTTCACACTTGAAGGTCATCTGGTGATCATTGATCACGGCATGGGGCTGAACAGCGCGATGTTGCATGCGCGTGCCCTGTCGATAGACGAAGGCGCAGTGCTCAACCAAGGCCAAACAATCGGTCAGGTTGGCATGACCGGCCGCGCGACCGGTCCGCATCTGCACTGGAGCCTGACCTGGCACGGCCGCAGACTTGATCCCTTGCTTTTCACAATACGCGATTGATCGCGAGACCCTCGCCGCGCCGGGTGCGTGTCTCAGTCATATTCCTGAAATTTTTTGATCTGGGATTGCCGGCGCGGCAAACTCCCGAAAGCTATGTGTAAAATACTAATAAAATTATTAATAATTTTGATACTTGGCCTTTTACCGGCCCTGCTACCAGCCTGGATTAAGTCTGAGGTGCGACAGTGGTGTTGCGCATTGGTTACAGTGGACACGAAATGGCGGCAAATCCGTAATGGGCGCTTTACGGACACGACCCGGAACTGTCATGGAAAGCGGTATCCGGGGGGATACACTCTCGATACGGTCGCGTTTGTATTTTGCAAAAAGCTGCTTCGCAGCGCGCATCCGCTGTCGTGATTGCTGCCTGGTCCTGTGAAGGGGCGGCCAATCCGGGGTCACCATTCCAATGGGGGATCATTCTGTAATGAAGCACACCACGAAACTGAACTCGGGCGTCGCCACAGCGGTGCTGGGCCTTGCCATGATTTCGACGCCGTCGTTTGCCGCTGATGCGGCGCCGGCTCCAGCTGATTCCAACTCGACCATCGTCGTGACCGGTTCGCTGATCCGCAACCCCAACATCACGCTGGCCAGCCCGGTCATTTCGACCTCTTCGGCCGAAATCGAGCTGAAGCAAGGCACCAACGCCGAACAGCTGCTGCGCGATGTTCCCGGCCTGGTCCCCGACATCGGCTCGGCTGTGAACAACGGCAACGGTGGTGCTTCGTTTGCCAACTTGCGTGGCCTGGGTGCCAACCGCAATATCGTGGTGCTGGATGGCGACCGGATCGTGCCCGCCAACTTGTCGGGCGTGGTCGACCTCAACAACATTCCCGTTGCGCTGATCAGCCGGGTCGACGTTGAAACCGGCGCAGCCGTGACGACATATGGCGCAGACGCCATCACCGGCGTGATCAACTTTGTCACCAAAAAGAACTTTTCGGGCGTCGAGCTCGACGTTGGTGATGACCTCACCGGCCACAACGATGGCAACAAGTTCCGCGCCGACCTGACCGTTGGCGGCAACTTTGCCGATGGCAAGGGCAACGCCGTGCTGAGCGTTGGTTACCAGAAGACCGACGCCGTCTATCAGGGCGATCGCGATTTCTCGACCTACAACGTCGGCAGCTATTCTGGTTCGGCGAGTGGTTCGGGCACCGCTGTTCCGTCACGCTTTACGTTGGTTACGGTAGATCCGACCACGGGCAAGAAAGCGACCAAGACGCTTTCGATCAACCCCACTTCGGGAGCCTTGCAGAGCGGTTATACGCCTTACAACTTCAACCCGTTCAACATTTTCCAGACTCCGTATGAACGCTACAACCTGTTCGCCAAGGCGAACTACGAAGTGTCGGACAATCTGGAAGTGTACGCACGCGGCATGTTCTCACGCAACAGCGTGGAAACAATCGTTGCACCGTCGGGCGTGTTCGGTTCGACGCTTTCGATCCCGCTCAGCAACCCTTATCTGCCAGCGACCGTGCGCAACCAGTACTGCTCGGGCAGCCTGAGCGGCGTCTACACGCAGTTTTCGCCGCTGACCCAAGCTCAGTGCGACGCCGCTGCCGTAGCCACCAGCCCCTCAAGCCCGGGCTATCAGACATGGACAACGGTGTTGAAGCGCCGCATGCCTGAAACCGGCACGCGCAACAGCGACTTTGTCACCCAGATGTTCGACGTTAAGTTTGGTCTGGATGGCAAGATCACACCGACGATCAACTGGGACATTCACGCTGCCTACGGCTTGAGCACGAATACCCAGTCCGAAACCGGCTATGTACTGATCAGCCACATCCAGACTGCCCTGAACGCGTCGAACACCACGACCTGCTTCACAGGTGCCGGTTGCGTTCCTTTGAACGTGTTTGGCCCGGCAGGTTCGATCACGTCGGCCATGGCAGGCTACATCTCGTCGCCTTCGACCACCACGATCCAGACCTCGTTGTCGCAGATCCATGGTCAGGTTTCGGGTGACTTCGGCTATCACCTGCCGAGCGCCAACAACCCGATCAGCTTTGCCGTGGGTAGCGAATACCGTTATTACCACGCAACGCAGCAGGCCGACATTCTGGCGCAGACCCCCGGTGAACTCGGCGGCGCCGGTGGCGCAGCGCCGACGATCAACGGTGGATACAAGGTTTGGGAAGGCTTTGGCGAACTCGTTGCTCCGCTGGTTGAAGACAAGCCCTTTATCAAGAAGGCGCAGGTCGAAGCCGGTGCGCGTTACTCGAAGTACACGGTGCCGAACGGTGCAGGTGAAAAGACCTTTACCTACAAGGCAGCGCTTACTTATGAACCGACAGGTGGCCTGAAGTTCCGTGGCAACTACGCACACGCCGTTCGCGCACCGAACATTGGCGAATTGTTCACACCGGCCACTACCGGTCTGACCAACCTTGCCACTGATCCTTGCGCGGGTTCGGCTCCGACGACCAACGCTAACCTTAAGGCCGTGTGTCTTGCCCAGGGTGCCCCTGCTTCGGCTATTGGTGGTATCCAGAATCCGAGCGCGGCGCAGGCCAACGTTACCTCGGGCGGCAACATCAACGTGAAGCCCGAAACGGCCAACACGCTGACGTTTGGCGCGGTGGTTCAGCCGACGCAAATCCCGCATCTGGTGCTGTCGCTGGATTATTATCGCATCAAGGTCACCAATGCGATCACCACACCGACCGCAACCGACCTGATCAATTCCTGCTTTGGTAACAGCGCGGGCTCGGGTGTCACCTCGAGCAGCGCAACCAGCGCGGCATGTACCGTGATCCAGCGCAACCCGCTGACCGGCGGTCTTGACGGCAGCGCCGCGACGACCCCGGGCCTTTACGGTGTGTTGGGCAACCTCGGGTTCCTGTACACCAGCGGTTTCGACTTCACTGCGAACTATGATCATACGTTTGGCGCAGTGCGTTGGAACGTCGATGTGACAGCCAATCACACGATCAAGCAGCAGTTCCAGGTCACCCCGACTTCGGATACCCACCAGTGCGCCGGTTACTTCAGCGCTTCGTGTGGCTCGATCCAGCCGTCGTGGCAGTGGTCGGTGCGCAACAGTGTCCATTACAGCAAGTTCGATCTGTCG
>CAIPWG010000416.1 GCA_903868655.1 uncultured Sphingomonadales bacterium | reverse complement strand
CGTTGTCTTGTGGAACGAAGGCGCGCGGTGATCGGGCAGACATGCACCCCGCGTTGACCTGGGCTGCCACTGGCCGGTTGATCGAATTGGCCGCAACTTTTGCGGCGATGCTGCTTGGGGTCTGGCTGCTCGATCGCATGCGGCGGCGGCGTGGCACCAGCCGGGTAGAGATTGCCGCTGTGGCGGTCACAGCCTTGTGGTGCCTGATCGGTTCGGCAACGGGCCCCTCCAGCCCGCTCGCCACACTGGGCGAAGTGGTGCGCAACCTTGCATGGCTGGTGGTCGTACTGAAGTTGTTTGCGCGCGATCATCGTGATGCCACGGTTGCGCCAGTGCGTCCGGTGTTGGCGGCACTTGTGCTGGTCGAGTTGTTTCAGGTCATTCTGGTTGCGCTATCTGCGCGATTTGCCGCGTTTCCTGCCGCAGGCGCCATGATCGGAGAGCTTTCCGACCTGTTTCATCTGTTGACGACAACCGGCGCTCTGGTGCTGGTTCACAACCTCTATGTCGGCGCAGTGGCTGGTCAACGCGCGAGCGTGCGGTGGAACTGCATCGCGCTGGCGCTGATCTGGGGTTACGATCTCAACTTTTACACAATCGCGTATCTCGGGCATGTGGTGCCCGAAGAACTGGTGGCGCTGCGTGGACTGGCACAGATAGTTGCGCTGGTGATGGTTGGAGTGGCATCGCGCGGAGGGTCCAATTTGCGCCTGTCTCCATCGCGCGCGGTGGCATTCCAATCGTTGGTTCTGCTGATTATCGGTATCTACCTGATCGTGATGGTTGGCGCGGCGCAGTCGGTGGCCTGGACCGGCGGCAATGCTACCGAGCTGGTTCAACTGGGCTTTGCCTTTGTCACTACAGTGGCAATCATCGCGCTGGTGCCATCTGCACGGTTGCGGCGGTGGCTCAATGTCGTGCTGGCCAAACATTTTTTTCAACACCGGTACGACTATCGCGCCGAGTGGCTACGGTTTGCGCGCACCATCGGCCGCGCCGATGCAACGGCTCAAGCTTTGGATACGCGGATTATTCAGGCGGTTGCGGATTTGACAGACAGCGCGCGCGGCGTGTTGCTGGTGCCGGGAGAGGGCGGTGCTCTGGTGTTGGGCGCGCGCTGGCAATGGCCCACGCTCGATGTCCCTGCCGGCGCGGTGGATGCCCAAACGGTCGCTTTCCTCGAACGAAGCGGTTTTATCGTCGATCTTGATGAAGTGCGCGCGGGCACCGACCATACTGGCGAAACTGCAATGATGCCGGCCTGGATGGTGCGCGAAGAGTCGATCTGGGTGTTGGTGCCGCTGCTGCATTTTGAACGGCTGGTCGGTCTGGTCGTACTGGGGCGTCCGGCGCTGGGCCGTGAGCTCGATTGGGAAGATTTCGATCTGCTGCGCGTGGTTGGTCAACAACTGGCGAGTTTTCTGGCCGAACAATCCGCCCACGCCGCATTGCTCGAAGCCAACCAGTTCGATGAATTCAATCGTCGCATTGCGTTTGTGATGCACGACATCAAGAATTTGGCGAGCCAGATGGCGCTTTTGGCGCGCAATGCCGAACGTCACGCCGATAATCCGGATTTTCGCGGCGACATGCTGGTCACCTTGCGCAATTCTGCCGACAAGCTGAACGCGTTGATTGCGCGCCTGTCGCGCTATGGCGCGGGAGCTGTGCCGACCACCGAGCCGATTGCGGCCAAAGACGTGATCAGCGCTGTCGCTGCGCGGTGCAACACCGCCTTGGGGCGCGATCAAGTCATTGCTGATGACGTGCAGGGATGCACCGTACTGGCGGCGCGCGATACACTGGATCAGGTCTTAAGCCATCTGGTGCAGAATGCGCTCGACGCGACCGAAGGCGTGCAGGCGGTTAAAGTCGATTGCCGGATCGAGCGCAGCTTTGGCGTGATCGAAGTGATCGACAGCGGCAGCGGGATGAGCGCTGAATTTGTGCGCAACCGGCTGTTCACTCCGTTTGTTTCGACCAAGCCCGGTGGCTTTGGTATCGGTGCTTTTGAAGCGCGCGAATTGATCCACGCGATGCACGGTCGGCTTGAGGTGGAAAGCCGCGAGGGTTTGGGCAGCCGGTTTACGATCCGCCTGCCCTTGGCCCCGAACGCCTGCGCTGCGCCGCCCGAACCTATGACACCCCCAGCTATGAAAGCCGCTTTTTCATGACCGCGATACGCCCCAAACTGCTGGTCGTCGAAGACGATCCCGGGCTTCAGGCGCAGCTCAAGTGGGCTTACGAAGATTTTGACGTGCTGATCGCTGGCGACCGCCAAAGCGCACTGACATTGCTGCGCGCCGAAGAACCCCCGGTGGTCACGCTCGATCTGGGATTGCCACCCGACCCAGATGGTGTGAGCGAGGGCTTTGCCGTGCTCGACGCGATCATGGCAATCAAGCCCGATACCAAAGTGATTGTCGCCTCGGGCCATGGCGCGCGCGAATCCGCGCTGCGCGCGATTCAGCGCGGTGCGTATGATTTCTATGCAAAGCCGGTCGATATCGACACGATCGGCTTGATCGTGCGCAGGGCGCTGCACGTGTGGAAACTGGAACGCGAAAATCGCCTGCTGGGTGAGCGCGCACCAGATAACCATCGTGTGCTGGGGCGTTTGCTGACAGGTTCGCCCGAAATGGTCAAAGTGGCGCGCACGATCGAACGCGTTGCCAACACCAATGTCTCGGTCATGCTGCTGGGCGCCAGCGGTACGGGCAAGGAATTGCTGGCGCGCGGGTTACATGACGCATCGGCGCGCGCCAACGGAGCATTTGTGGCGATCAACTGCGCGGCGATCCCGGAAAACCTGCTGGAAAGCGAATTGTTCGGTCACGAAAAAGGTGCATTCACCGGTGCAGTGAAGACGACCGAAGGCAAGATCGAACTGGCCAACGGAGGCACGCTGTTTCTCGACGAAGTTGGCGACATTCCCTTGCAGTTGCAGGTCAAATTGTTGCGATTTTTGCAAGAGCGCACGATCGAACGGATTGGCGGGCGGCGTTCTATCGACGTTGACACGCGGATTGTCTGCGCCACCCACCAGAACCTTGATGCAATGACAGGGGATGGGCGTTTTCGCGAAGATCTCTATTACCGACTTGCCGAAATCGTGATCAAAATTCCGACGCTGTCCGAACGGTCGGGTGACGCGGTCTTGCTGGCCCGGGCGTTCCTTGCGCGCTTCGCGCCCGAGATGAACCCGGCAGTACGCGGGTTTTCGCCGGACGCCCTTGGCGCGATTGACGCTTGGGCGTGGCCGGGCAACGTGCGGGAATTGGAAAACCGGGTCAAACGCGCGGTGATCATGGCTGATGGCAAATTGTTGACCGCTGCCGATCTTGATCTGGATGACAGCAGCGCGAACGATGATCAGGCGCTCAATCTGAAATCCGCGCGCGAAGCAACGGATCGCCGCATGATCCGCCAGGCGTTGGCGCGCAGCGATGGCAACATTTCGAGCACGGCGCGCCTGCTCGGTATCAGCCGACCAACTTTGTATGACTTGCTCAAGCAATACGACCTCCAGCATTAAGCTTGCGCTTATCGTGGTGCTGGCCCTGGGCAGCGCCGTCGTCGCGAGCGGTGGTGACACGGCTGTTGATGCCGCGCGGCACGCCGCCGACATGGCGATGGCGCGCCACGATCCGGTGCTGGCCGAAGCCGTTTTGCGCAAGGCGATTGCCGAGACGCATGCCGACGATGCGCTGCGCGCCTGGCTGGCGCAGGCGCTGCTGGGAGAGGGCAATCGCAACGCCGCGCGCCAAGTGCTCGATGCCGGGGGATTGAGCCCTGATGGTGCAGGTCTGGGCTGGCGAATCCGCGGCCAAATTGCGCTCGCTGACGGTAATTTGGCTGCGGCGGCGGCAGCGTTCGATCAGGCTTTAGGCGTTGCACCAAACGACGCAGACTTATGGGTGTCGATTGCCGCCATGCGCTATACCGCCGGCGAACAGGCACTGTCAGAGGCGGCATCGGACCGGGCGGTGGCGCTCGATCCGGGCAATCCGCGTGCGCTGGCCTTGCGCGG
>CAIPWG010000415.1 GCA_903868655.1 uncultured Sphingomonadales bacterium | reverse complement strand
TCCGATTACTTTGTGTTGTTTCAGCGCTGTCGGCTTCATCAGCCCAAGCCGATGAGAACGTTTTTACGCCTACCAATGGACCCGCTTGCACGGATCGCTCGCGCGCCGGAATCAACTCATCGCGCTGCCCGGGCCCCGGACGTTATGTTGCTGGTAAAAGTGCCCGAAAATGAACCGTCGGGTGCGATGTTCGAAAATTGTACCGGTGGCGTTTGATTAAACGTAATCAGCTGCACCGCCCTTGCTTGCGAGGAAAATGTCAAAGCCATGGCCGCACACGCGGCAGCATACATCAATCGTTTCATGCTGATATCCCATATATTGCCGCGCGGAACGACGACAGTTCCACGACTAAGCCTGACATTTCAATGTCGTATCAGCCTCGGAATCTACCCGAACCCCAGTCGGGCATAAGGGGTATTGTCCGCAAGTGCTGACACACGCGGGCAACCTGACCGTCAGCAACCTTTGTCTGCGGCATAGCCCTAAAACAACGATTGCGGCCCGCGTCGATGATCGCCGCGAAAGCATCAAACCCGCTCAACAAAATCGACAGTGAACGCTGCCCCAAGTTGACCTGCAACGGCTGAATTGGGTTTGCTCGACCCAGTGACTACATGATATTACTTAACTCGAATCACGTAGGTTTATTTACTTATTTTACAATTGGGGGCGTTATGAGCTTGTTTGACCAGCTTTTGGGCAGCGTGAGTGAAAACCTGGATGTCGCCAGCATAGCGTCAAAGGTCGGAATTGATCCGGCCACCGTGCAAAGCGCGGTTTCAGCATTGGCCAACGCCCACGCACAACCGGGTGACACCGTCGCGACGGCGGCTGCATCCAGCGGGATCGACAGCAGCACACTCAGCCAGATCGTGTCGCACATCGGTGGCGAAGGTGGCTTGGGCCAACTGAGCCAGCTTGTTCAAGGCCATCCCGAAGCAGCCGGCCTGTTGAACATGTTCGGCACAAACGGTGAGACCGGTGCAGCCGGCAGCGTGTTGGGCATGGCCAAAGGCCTGTTTTCCTGAGGTTTCATACCCAGCGCTGGCGCCACTCAAGCGCCAGGCCAGTCTTTTAACAACCACAAAATCCGCAGCAGGAGAGAATATCATGGTCCGTCATCTGATCGCAGCAATTACTCTGTCCACCATGCTCATCGCAACACCGACGCTGGCTGCGCCTTGCAAGGATGCAAAAGGCAAATTCATCAAGTGCCCTGCCGCTGCACCAGCTGCCAAGGCACCAGTGGCGGTTGCACCCGCTGCAAAAGCTCCTGCTGCAGCACCCAAGCCAGCTGCCGCAGCAGCTCCGGCTGCCGCAGCTGCCGGGATTACAACAGACAAAAACGGGCGCTGCCACGTGGCATCCGGACCGAAAAAGGGTCAATTCACCAAGTGCAAGTGATCTGCCGCGGGCGGGGATAATTACCCCGCCTGCACCTTCATGTAAGCGTGGCAGATACATGCCGGTCCTGAACAATGGCCCCGATCTGCCTGTTCGTTATCCTGCATCGATGCAATATCTGAGCGCATATAGCTGCCGCGCTGTGGCCCGGATCGCTTCGCATCCGACCCTGCCAAGCGCATTCAGCACCAAGCATTGCGCCAACACATTCAGCGGGTAAATCATCTCCGCGATAACGGCGTGGCAGGAAGCGGCTTCATTGCCAGCGCCGGCTTTTTTGATTGGGCACAGTGTGCAGATCGATGCATCCACGTCCAATTTTGGCCAGAGCTGCAAAAACGCGGCGTAGTTTTACAGCACAATTACGATATCGATAAAAAGGCGTAATTGTCTAAGGCGCGAGGAATGGACCTTGTAGTCCTCGCTGTCGCAAATTTATTTAAAATTCCGGTTTTAAATAAAATTCACAATAGAAATGATTGCCATGGTTCAGCGGAATATAATCCACATCATTGATATAGATGTGATGCGCCGTGCACAACTTGCCCGCCTGGTGTTTGCAGCTGGTCATCATGCTGAAATATATGAAACCGTTGAGGAACTTCTCGCCCATTCGCCGACGGACGGGATCGTGATGGCGTTCGATGATGCGGCTGGCAATTTTATTGCGGGCTTGATTGGCGTCATCATGCGTTCGGGCCGTTGGTTGCCGGTGATCGCCCTCGCCGAACACCCCAGCACCAATCGAGTAGTACGCGCAATAAAGGCCGGTGCCTTTGACTATATCGCGCTGCCGAAGGAGATCGGCCCGCTCAATCGAACTTTGGAGCACGTTGCGCAGGAAGCTGAACTGCAACGTGTCCAGCGTATGCGAAGCATCGATGCCCGGCGGCGATTGGAACGCCTGTCACTGCGCGAGCGACAAGTTGTGCATTGGCTGGTTGAAGGCAGCAGCAACAAAGAGATTGCGCGCAGCCTGGAAATCAGTCCGCGCACTGTTGAAATTCATCGCGCCAAACTCATGGGCAAGCTTGGTGTACACAGTGCATCGGAGGTCGTCAGGCTTTCGCTCGATGCTGCAATGTTCGATGCCGCGTTGGACCAGGCAATTGACAGCCAACCGTCAAACAAGCCCTGCCTCGCGCGCCACGAGCAAGGCAGAACTGATGTTCGAAACCTGCAATTTTCTCATGATGCGCCCGCGGTGCATATCGATCGTACGCACGCTGAGGCCCAGTTCATGCGCAACGACCTTGCTTGATTGGCCTGTGGCGAGCGAGGACAAAACCTCGATTTCCCGCTTGGTCAGCTTCGCCGCGTCGCCAACGCTTTCGCGCTGCAAAGCTTTTTGTTCAAGGGCGGCAAGCCGACCGGCCGCGCGGGCCAGTACATCATCAAGCGCCTGCCGGCGAAAGGGTTTGGGCAAAAAATCAAGCGCGCCAGCCTTCATCGCCGCAACTGCGTCGGACACTTCGCCATAGCCTGTCAGCAGAACCACGACATGCTCGGCAACGCCAGACAATTGAAGCTGAACATCAAGACCGTGAATATCGGGCAGCCGCAGGTCAAGCAGAACGCAGCCCCTGGGCAATCCGGAAGCAACCGCAAGGAATGCAGTAGCTGTTGCGAATGAACGCGTTTCGTGGCCCTGGTCGCCGAGGATAAGCGCAAGCGATTGTGCGAACGCCGTATCATCGTCCACAATGTATATTTGCACCTTACCGCGCTCCGATACGGTATAATTACGGTGAAGGTGTTGCAGTGATAACGCGATATGACAATATCAAATCGGGCGCAGCGATGCCGCCAAACGATATTGTGTCGGCGTGTTTCAATGCCTCATCGGAATCCACGCCACGGTTTGGCGAGAGGTGCCACAGCGCCAGGTGATTGTCAGACTGCTGCCGATCGACACGCGGCGGCCCCAGACGAAGGGATGCTGCTGTGACAATCAGTGCGGGTTTCATGGTTTTTATCATGTCGGCAACGATAGCCTGCGCGCTGATTTGCGAACGCCTGTTGCGCGCAAGCCGGAATGTTGCGGCAGTGCAACGCCGGCAGGAGCTTTATCTGGCGTTGGCCCGTTGCAGCACCGGGATGACCAAACGTTCGAGCATCTCGGACTTGTTCGAAGCCATTTGTGAAGCACTCGACAGCGTGCCCCAAATCAAATTGGTGTTTGTCGGGGCCTCGCTTGGTGATCATTCGATCCATCCAGTCGCAGCGCGCGGAGACGGCGTGGGTTATCTCGATGGCCTGGTCTTGTCCAAGGATCCGCAGCGCACCGAGGGCAAGGGTGCGATCGGGCGTTCGATCCGATCGGGCAAACCGGTTTGGGTGAACGATTTCCTCAAGGACTCGATCACGCGTCCGTGGCGCAGCGCGGCGCGCAGTATCGGCTTTCGCGGCTCTGCCTGTTTGCCGATTTTCCAACATGGTGAAGTGCGGTGCGTTATTTCGATCTACACCGACACAGTCGGTTATTTCGATACCGACACACGGCCTTTGCTGCATGAATTTGCCGTACAACTCGGTCTCGCACTCGAAGCGCGGTCTGCTGAGGAAAATGCCGCAGCCAGTGCGCAGGCTGCGCGCATCGCCTCCACCGAAGCAACCATCGCCAACGAGCGCCTGGGGGCGATCATCCGTGCCTCATCAGACTTGATCTGCAGCATGGACCGTAACGGGCTTATTCTTACGGTCAGCGATCGGGGCCGAAAACCGCTCGCCCGGTCCAGAGAAGGTCTCATCGGCAGCAATTGCCTCGACCTGCTTGAACCCGATGGTCGATCATACCGCATCATGCGCGACGCGCTCCAAATGACCCATGAAACCGAACGCTGCGAGGCTTTGATCCTGACATTCATCGGTCAATTTGGCCAACAGATCCCGATATCCCTGTCGATGGTTTGGTCGCCCGAAGAACAGGTCTTCCACTGCATTGCGCGCGATCTGACCGAATTCAAGGCATTGGAGGACGCCGCGCGACAAGCCCAACGCCTCGATTCAATTGGCGTGTTGACCGGAGGAATTGCGCACGATTTCAATAATATGCTTGCCGTTATTGTGGGGAATAGTGAATTTCTGGCAGACAATCTCGAATCCCCGCTGCACAAGGAATTGGCCGGATTTATCCTGCAAACCGCAGAACGGGGCGCCAAACTGACGGAGCAATTGCTGGGCTTTGCCAGGCGCCAACCACTCGATGCGCAAGCGTGCGATCTTCGTGTCGTGGTTGAAACAGCAAGACCACTGCTGCAACATGCCCTGGCACCGCTTTCCCGATTGGACGTCAGGATTGCCGACAACCTGCCGCCGGTTGTGCTCGATGCCAACCAGCTCACCCAAGTGCTTATGAACATGTGCATCAATGCCCGGGATGCGATGCCAAAGGGCGGCTTGGTTCGCATCACCCTTGATCTGGTCGCTGCGAACAGGCGAGTGCTGTCGCGTCGCACGCGTGATGTCCCGGATACCTCGGTTGCAATATGCGTGACAGACACCGGGGAAGGCATTGCCCCGGACATTATCGATCGCATCTTCGAACCGTTTTTTACGACAAAGGGACCAGGCAAAGGGTCAGGCCTTGGCCTGAGCATGGCTTACGGTTTTGTTACGCAGTCTGGCGGCATCCTGGATGTCACATCCCGGTTGCATCAGGGAACGACTTTCTCGCTGATCTTCCCGCCGGCCGCCAAACCCGCCCAGATAGCCGAAGTCGCCAAACCGGCTGACCAAACACAACCCCCTTTCCACCCGGGACGCGTGCTTTTGGTGGAAGACAACGAACTCTTGCGGAAAACGACGCGGCGCATTCTCGAGGAATTGGGTTGCACGGTAATCGCAACCACCAAAGCCGAGACGGCATTGGAATTTTTTGAAAATGGCGAAAGCTTTGATCTCGTACTGACAGATGTGGCCTTGCCAGACGGCATGGATGGCTGGGGTTTGGGCAGCCATGTCAGGGATTTGGGCAAGGATATTCCGGTGCTTTACATGACTGGATTTTCCGAAGCTGCGCCTCCTCCTGAACTCGGGAAAATGCAGATTTTGCGCAAACCCTTCACCAGGCAGCAATTGATGGCTGCCATCAGCGCGACCCAGCGGCGCCTGCCGGCATAGCGCGGCATTCGAACATGGCCGGATGCGGGCCAAACCCAATCCCGCAACAACCCCGCAACCTAACTTCCAAGTGGAAACCGTCGCGGGCATCAACGCCGATGTTTATTCAGGCCTGTGGAACGAGAGATTGAACGCTGCTGCAAGGCGCGATCGATCGCGATCGAATTGCACAATTAATCCACGGGAACGTCAAAGATGGCGCACGCCGGCAATCGCCGCCAACTATCACCAAGTCATTGAAAAGTGGTGCGCCCGACGGGATTCGAACCCATGGCCCCCAGATT
>CAIPWG010000414.1 GCA_903868655.1 uncultured Sphingomonadales bacterium | reverse complement strand
TGGCGCGATCCTCGCCGAATTGCGCGCGCTGCACGCGCGGTTCGCACAGGCCGACGCAATCGTAATAGCGTGCCCCGAATACAACGCCGGGATCACGCCATTTGTCAAAAATACCATCGACTGGGTGTCGCGCCTACCGTGGATCGAACGCACCGCAAGTAATGCGTTTGCTGACCGGCCGGTACTGATCTTGGCGGTGTCTGGCGGCACGGGCGGCGGCCTTGTGCCCGCCTTGCGCGCAGTGTTGGGCTATGTCGGGGCAATCAGCTTTGGTGAAACCTTTGTGTTGCCGTTTGTCGACGCGCAATGGAACGCCGACGGCACGCTGATCGAACCTGCGCTTGCAGGGAGGCTTGGCCCACTTGTCTCCCGTTTCTGCCGTTGGGCTACCCGCAAGGAAGCAGCATGAACAACGCCGCCCGCATGATGCCAACCCCAGTATGGCACAGCGTTCATCTTGACGCCGATCGCTGTACCAGTGGCACGATGACCGATCGCGAGCGTTTGTCGTTACCCGATCGGTTGATGATCAACGATTTGCAATGCCTGGCTGGCGCGGCGATGGCCGATCTGCGCACGCGTCCGGTGGCCAAATTGCTGACCGTCCTTGCCTCGCCTGTCGAGGCTTTAGCGCGGCGGATCGCGGCGGGCAATCTGCTGGCGCTGGCCGGCGACCCGCGCATCGATACCTGCAGGCCCGAAATGCTCGACCTGAACGGCGGGCCAGTCGAGATCGGGCTCGACCCCGCCCACATCGACGCCACAGTGGCAGCGCTGGCGCATCTGGGCATCGCGCGCGACTGGATCGCCAAGGAGGCTCCACGCCGTCGGGTACATCTCGCTCGCTATCGCATCGCCCGCTATCCGGTGACCAACCGCGAATACCGCGACTTCCTGCTTGATACCGGCCACAACGACATTCCATCCAGCTGGCAATTGCGGCGCTATCCGTCTGAGCGCGCAAATCATCCGGTCCACACAGTTTCGCCGGCGTCGGCCGATACTTATGCGGCATGGCTGAGTGCGCGCACCGGACGCGGGTTTCGCCTACCGACCGAGGCGGAATGGGAACATGCTGCGGCCGGGCCGGAAGGTCTGGAATATCCGTGGGGAGCAACATTTAACCCCGCAATGGCCAACACCGGCGAATGCGGCCTGTTCAACAGTTCGGCCGTGGGTGCGTTCGCGGGAGGCAACGCGCCGTGCGGCGCATCGGACATGGGCGGCAATGTCGAGGAATACACCAGCGACACGTATACCCCGTATCCCGGCGGACATGTCATCGCCGACCATCTGGTCCAAATTCATGGGGCATACCGGGTGGCGCGCGGCGGATGTTTTTCGCGCTTTGGCGATCTGGCCCGGACGCGGCGACGCCACGGGCACAATCCCCGTTCGGCGGCCTACGCGATGGGCTTTCGCCTCGCGGAAACGCCATGAACCACCTGCTGATCATCGAGTTGCCCGGGGGAAATGACACCGGCATTCTGGCGGCTGCGTGCGACGCCGGGCATTGGTTTGCCGTACTGACGGCAGACCCGGGCCACTATCTTGCCCAGCCGAATGTTGCAGACTGGCTCGCACAGACCAAGGCTGTGATCGAAGTGCCGGTTTTCGCGGTCGATGCGTTGATGGCAAGGCTAGCCGGCATCGCGTTCGACGCAATCCTTTGCCTGCCGGATTTGCGCATCGACTAAACAGCGTGCATCGCGCAAGCATTGGCTTTGCGCCGTCTCAACCCTGCCACGGCCGCGCTGGCGCACGAAGAGTGTGCGACACGCGCGCGCCTTGCCGAAGCCGGTCTTGCTCAGCCGGATTCTTCCGTTACCATGGAGGTGGACGATCTGCTTGCCACCATCGATCGGCTCGGCATGCCCCTGATCGTGAAGACGCTGGACGGGTTCGGACCGCAGCATGTGTTCGTCCTCCGCGATGCCGGCGATCTGGAAACGTTGTGGGCGCTGGCAGATCTCGTCGCCGATGGGGCCGGCATCTATGGGCTGGGCGTGGCGGCGCAAGGTCGAACGGTTGCTGAACGGCACGCTGATGGCTGTGACACGATGAGCGCAGATGGCCGCACCGTGCTGCTGGGTGTCGATGTGAAGCTAATTCATCCGCTTCCTTCGCTTGCAATTCGGGGCAGATGCCTGACCACAAATGCCCGCCAGTACCTTATGCTCGACACCAGGCGAGCCTGCGATACCTCGTTCCAGATTATTTTGGCCGCCGCGTTCTATGCAGCCCCTCGTAACACATTCCGTGCCGCATCGGGCTGTCGTCGCCCTTACTCCCAGCCCTTGAGCGTCGGCAGTGGAATCCGATAGGCGCTGGCGAAAGCCTGCTGCGATAAACCAAGTTCCTCCCGAATGGCGCGGACATCGTGCACCTTGGTGATGTGGACGCGCGCCATAAGGCCAACACCCTGTGCATGGGCGGCAGCCTCGGACATGGCCGCGATCAAGTCGTCGCAAAAGTCGCTCATCATAGGTCACCTAGGGCTGTTGTTGCCCATGTCTTGATGATTGCCGCGAAACCGGCAACCGCGTTCTTCTCATCCGGCATCAAGTCAGTCGCCTTTGCCTTAGCATAGCCCCTCGATTCTGGAATTGCGACAAATTGTTACAAGAAAAACAAATTTAACGCGACTAAGCGCACAGCTTTTAGAGCTGTTGACCTCCAACACAAGGTGCCAAGTTAAATATTTTTTCACTTATTAATTTGGTGATGAAGTTTTTTATTTGAGCGTCTAATATCAATCCTGAGTGGTTCGGAAGAAAATGATCAAAAAATCAAGAATCATTCATTTAAATAGCCTGACTTGGCTGCTGCTGATAGCGTGCTCTGCGATCCCTGTTGCAGTTACATCGATGCCACCATTGACTGATCTGGGTGGGCACCTTGGACGCTATGCTGTGCAAATTGCTCCACACGATCCGCACTTCGCAAAATGGTATACATTCAAGTGGGGGCTCATACCCAATCTAGGGGTAGATCTGCTAATGCAGGTTCTGGCGCCGCAATTTGGGTTGGAACGGTCGCTTTGGTATGTTGTCCTCTGCATACCGATGCTGCAGACGGTTGGCGTGCTCGCCCTGTCACGCGCGGCACACGGCAAAATCCCTCCCACAGCGCTGTTTGCCGTTCCGCTGGTTTTTTCTTATCCCTTCATGTTCGGTTTTCTCAATTTCACATTGGGATTGGGGCTCGCACTCTGCGCTGCGGCGGCATGGATTTGGCTTGATCGCAGGCATCAAGGTCGGATTTGGACCATTGCGTTCGGACCGGTCGCACTCGTTTTGTGGGTCTGCCATTTCGCGGCCTGGGCACTTTTTGCGGCGCTTGCGCTTTCATCGAGTTGCCAAAAGATCCGCGGCACGTTCATCAACTGGCCGCGTTCAGTGCTGAATCTGATCGTTGTGCTTTCACCGATTGCGATCCCTCCGGTTGTCACTCTAGTTGTTGCTCTGTTCCCGGCCGAATCTGGGAGCGGCCATGGCGGTCTCGATATTTCTTACGACTTTCTGGCTAAACTGGGCATGTTGATCATGCCCTTTCGCGACCGTTGGATGGTGTGGGATGTTGGCAGTGCGCTTCTGGTGCTCGGCTTTATAGGGTGGACCCTGCGGTCGACCTTATGGAAATTTGATGCGGTTTTAATGTGTGCAAGTGTGCTGATCGGCCTTGGATATCTGATCAGTCCAACCGGCGTGGTAGGCCTTTGGTATGTTGATCTGCGCATCATTCCAATATTGCTGGTCATGCTACTGTTGGCCGCACGCCCAAGCGACCGAATGGCCGCACGAACTCGGGGTTTCCTCGTAGTGACGGGAATCGCTTTTGCGATGATCCGCTGTGCCCTCACGACGCAAAGCCTGCACTTGTCGGATCTGCGTTGGCAGCGTGAAATTGCTATGCTCGACCATGTTCCGGTTGGTTCTACGATGATAACTCTGGTGCATGAATCCAGCGACAACGATTTCAACTGGCTGCGTGAGCGACGCCAGCACTTGTCCGGTTATGGACTGGTGCGCCGGCACATCTACTCAAACGATCAATGGGTAGTGCCCGGCGGGCAGCTTTTAAGAGTAATCAATAAGGATGCTGGGCCGTTCATAACAGATCCGTCACAACGCGTGCACACCGGTTTGCCCGGTGAACCCGATCTGGATGAAATTGTTGCCGCAGTGCCAAAAACCATCCCCTATCTGTGGATTATCGGAGTGCCACCATCTTTCCACAGTACGGGCTGGCACCAAATCGCCAACATTGACGACGTACGCCTTTACCGGGCCACCAATTCTGCCAATTCGTTGCGAAGCAGGTGCTCGATCAATCCCAGCACCGGGGGCTGGTTTTGCGCGCATTAAATTTGCTGAACCTACTTCTACCCTAACCTAGGCACTTTCGATTCTAGTCTCAGATTTTATGAGCTTGTGCTCGTGATTTTTGCCTCTTTTGAAACCACTGAAAGCAGTCATCGAGAATGCGCAGCATACCTGATCGTCTCCAGTGGCGGACCAGGGTTTCTGTTGAGGACAGCTTGCGGGTTGACGGGTAGATTCACCACGGTCGCGTCAGCTGCGCCAAATAGCACCCTGCAATTGCTAGGGAGAGATCTAGAGCCAAAATAGGCACCAAAAACTCTTTAAAAACAGGTGGTGGGCGGTAACGGGCTCGAACCGCTGACCCTCTCGGTGTAAACGAGATGCTCTACCAACTGAGCTAACCGCCCTAAATGACCGAATGCCTTGAAAACTGCAGATATGCGCTTGGTTTCCTAAGCGCTATCGATTGTCCTCGGATTGGCGTAGTCCCCCGATGATCCGCAAACCATCGAGCAGCGCCGTTCTCTACACTACGGAACAGTTTGGTCAACACTCGCTTTGACCTCGGACAGTTTCTTGGGTTGTAATGAAGGTAGTTGCGGCTCATGGTGAGCGCGCGATGCCACGATGGCTGGGCGAATGTCCGGCTATTGCTGACAACTGCGAGCTCGGGTCCCTTCTTCGTCCATGTAGGTCGCTACAGTTTGGCGAATGGTGTGGGGATTGACGCCCGCCCCCAGCCCAATGACCCGCCGCATATATCTCCACTAGATTTTTCTCGACTTAACCTGTTCGCGGCGAGATCGACGTCAACCTTCAAGAATCGCGCTCATCGGAGGAACGGTCGGTACGACCGCGTTGCGCTTTTCCGTCCTCGGGGCACCGGCTGGGTGCAGGTCAAGGATGTCATCAAGCCATTGTGTAACGGGGTCAAAGGCCAGAGCCAGTTCTGGGAGGAATGCGGCCACAATCATGAGCGCGATCCATCGATAAGCGCCGATGTCATGCGTTACATATCCCAGCATCGCGCCAAGCTCCCTGATGGTCCGAACGCGACTGCGCGGGTCAAATCGCGAGTTCCAATGGATCGGATGAATTTTTGGGACGGTAACCTGGCCAGCGTTTTCAGCATGGCGAAGAGCCGCATGCAGATCTTCGGTGTTGCGCTGGGCCACCTCGCCGCTAACCCCTTTGGTGTTGCGATCGTGGCAGGCCCTTCCGTCACAACTACGCGACGTTCCGCCTTTCCAAAGGCGTCGATGTCGAGCTCCTAACCGAGCAAATGGGAACTTCCGCCAAGCTGATTGCTGATCAAAAAACCGCTATCGCCACGTTAACACCATAAGCACGTGGATCGCGTGCTTATGGTGTTAACTGGCTTTGAGCTGGTTCATTAGCCAATCCACGATAGTGTTACGGCCGCGAAGGCAGCGGCGA
>CAIPWG010000413.1 GCA_903868655.1 uncultured Sphingomonadales bacterium | reverse complement strand
GAAACATAGACCGACACGGTCGTCACTTCGGCACCGAATTCGACCAGCGCGACGCCGATTTCGCGTTCTTCGGGTGTCAGGCAGGCCATCCCCGCTGCAACGGGTGAACCGACAACGGCTTCAACTTTGAGATGCGCGTTTTCGACCGTTTCCTTCAAATTGCGGATCGGCGCGCCGTCGGCCAGCATGACGTGGATGTCGACGGTCAACCGTTCGGCATGCAGCCCTTTGGGATTGGGCACGCCATGCGCGCCATCCAACGTATAATGCGCCGGCTGTGCGTGAAGCACGTGCCGCCCATCGGGCTGAATCACTTCACGCGCCGAAAACAGCAAGTGTTCGATATCGTCCTGTTCGATCCGCCGCCCGCCGATTTCGACGTCGATTTGCGCGGTGGTGCTTGCAAGCCCTGCCCCGGCGCAGCCGATCCACACCGATTGGACGCTGGCACTCGCAGCCTTTTCGGCGCGTTCGATCGCATCGCGCACGCAATGCGTGGCGGCAACCATGTCGACAACATAGCCGCGCTTGATCCCTGCAGAGGCACGATAGCCCGACCCCAACACAACCAGATCGCCGGTTTCGGCAAGGCCAGCGATCATTGCCGAGGTGCGGAAAGAACCGATGTTGACGGCAGCAAAGACTTTGGTGATGCGGGGAATGGCCATGATTCAATCGTGTGCCGCCACCGTCTTGGCCGACTTTGCCCCATCGGCGTGCCCGCTTGGCTTGCCCGGGCCATCGGCGCCTGCTGCTTTTGCGGCCTTGGCCACGGCAGCTGCGCGCGCATCTGCGGCAATCGCATCGGCGTGGCCCGGCACCCGCAGATAGATGCGGTCGGGCACGCGCATATCGAAGGCCGTGACTTTTCCACCCAACAACCGGTCAACCCCATCCATCCGCGCAAAACTGAGCAAGGCGGCGGCGCCCTCGTCGGCACCCTCTGGCAAAGCCAGCACCTGGCTGGTCCGGAAAGTCAGGTTCCAGCGCCGATTGCCGACCCATTCGGCCTCAGCCACTTGTTTTTTCAGCGCGGGTGCGGCGTCGAGCAGCTTTTCCAGCGCGCCGACTTCGCCTTCGACGCCCTGCCCCGACAGCACCATCATGCCCTTGATGCGGCTGGATGGCACGGCTTCCAGCTCATGCCCGGTTTCGTCGATCAGCACATAGTGCCCACTGTCGCGCAACACCGCGTGCGGGCTGCGTTCGACAATGTCGACCACCAGCGCATCTGGCAATTGCCGCGATACGCGCGCGTCCTTGACCCATGACAGACCCAGCAGATCGGTGCGCAAGCCGGCGAGATCGATGCGCGACATCACCTGGTCAGTCTGTCCCAGCACTTTTTCGTAAACCGCTTGTTCGTTCATGCGCTTGACCCCGCGCAATTCGACCCGTTTGACCTTGAATCCGACTTGCCCCGCAAAACTGGCCAGATGCTGTTCGGCCATGGCCGGGACCCCAACGATTTCGGCGCTGATCACAGCCACCGCCGCCACGGCGCCGATGATCGTGACAATCATCATTCGGTGCAGCGTTTCGTCAGAAAATGGCAGCCAGCGGATCGCCTGATCGACGATATTGCCGGTCTGTTTGCGCGCAGTCGCAACTTTGGTGCGGGTTTTGCGCGTGGCAGCCGCGCGGCGTACGCCTTTGCCATTGCGGCGGATGGTCTGGGCCATGTCAGCGCGCCTCCCGGTCTGCCAGTGCCTCGGCGATGATCGCTTCGACCAGTTCACCGTAATCCATGCCCAAGGCGCGTGCCTGTTCGGGCACGAGGCTAAGCGGGGTCATGCCTGGCTGGGTGTTGACTTCGAGCAGAAACAGCCCGTCCAAGCCCAGCTCGTCGTCCCAGCGGAAATCGCTGCGGCTGGTGCCGCGACAACCCAACAGGCGATGCGCGCGCAGGGCAATGTCGCGGCAGGCGTCGGCCACATCGTCCGGGATATCGGCCGGGCAGACATGGTCGGTCATGCCGTCGGTGTATTTGGCGTCAAAATCATAAAATTCGGATTTGGGCTTTAATTCCGTCACCAGCAGCGCACGGTCACCCAGCACCGCTGCGGTCAGTTCTCGCCCACGGATGAACGGTTCGGCCAGCAGGGTTTCGAACTGTTGCCATGG
>CAIPWG010000412.1 GCA_903868655.1 uncultured Sphingomonadales bacterium | reverse complement strand
GTGTAATTGCGATGCGGCGCGGGGATATGTTTGCGGCCCAGATCGACCCAGCCATGCGCTGCGGTGATTTCGGCAAGCGCAGCGATTTCGACCGGTGTATGCGACACCACTTTGACCAGCGCTTTGTGATCGTACACATCGCAATCGAGCGGGGCGATGTTGAAATCCCCCACGAGCAAGGTCGGCCGTTCAAGCGTTTGCGACCATGCGGCGATACGGCCAAGAAAATCAAGCTTCTGGCCAAATTTGGGATTGGCGTCTCGGTCGGGAATATCGCCACCGGCGGGAATATAGACGTTTTCCAGAAACAGGTTCTGACCGACCAGCTCTACCCCGAGATGCCGGGCTTCACCATTGGCCTGCCAGTCATGGCGACCGGTTTCGACGATCGGCAAGCGGCTGACGGTGGCGACCCCGTGATAGCCCTTTTGCCCGTTCACCACGATGTGATCGTAGCCCAGTCGTTCGAACATATCGCGCGGGAACAACGTCTCTGCACATTTGATTTCCTGCAGACACAGCACATCGGGCTGTTCCTGCGTCAAAAACCGTTCAACCTGATCAATCCGCAGACGAACCGAATTGATATTCCAAGTGGCGATGGTGATCATGGGGTGGCTCTAGAGCATCGCGCAAAAAAGTGGGAACCGGTTTTTTGCAAACAGCGATGCGACAGCAAAGAAATGTGCATCGCGCAAAAAAGTGGGAACCGGTTTTTTGCAAACAGCGATGCGACAGCAAAGAAATGTGCATCACTGGATTGTTTAAAAAGGCTGGCTGGAAAACCCTCGCCCCTTGGGGGGGCGGTAAGGGGCGAGGGTTCCAGCTGCGTTCGTCACGCTGTCGCAAGACAGACCCGGTTGAGGGTTTGTGAGCGGACACCGGGGGGGGGGAGAGCCCGCTCTGTCTGCCTTGCTGAAGCTTTCTTAGGGTTTGCCCGCTTTCTGTTCGATGAACGAACTATGGGCAAATTGCGGGTGGCGTTTCTTTAGGGCCGGGCAAAGTTTGGTTAAGAATTTCGGCCTGGGCGGGTTTTATCAGCCTGCGCGGTGATTTTGCGCGCGCGGGTCGATCCATTTGAACACCGCATCGTTTACCGGCACACCATATTGCGGGTTCTGCAGTCGAACCATCGTGCGCCGTGATTGGGCATCGGTGGAAATCCACGAATCAAGCTCCAGCCCACCTGGTGCCGAAGCCTTACGCACCATCAGCAGGGTCAATGTGCCATATTCGGGGTGGCCAGGGTCGCGCACGGCCATACTGATAAGATCGGCGCGGCCGGTGGGGTTCAGTTTTGCAAACCGCGCCACATCCTTATCGGGATCGAGCAACGCGCCAAGCGGGCTGTTGCGGATCGGCCAGCGCTGCACCTGGCGCACTTCGTAATCGATCATGGTCAGCGCGGTGCCGTCCGATACAATGAGTAGGGGCACGCCGGGCTGGTATTGAAAACGGATTTTGCCAGGCCGTTTCATCGTCAATGTGCCGGTCAGGCGCCCGCCATTACCATCGGTCTGAATGAAATCGGCGCGCATCGTGTCGACCGCGCGCAAGGCTTTGACCGCCTGGGCAATGTCGGCGGGTGCATCGGCGTAAGCGGGGCCAGAAGCAAGCACCCCCGTCGCGCAGGCGACGAGGGTTGCTGAGGCGATCGTGCCAAGCAGGCCACGTCGCGTAGTTCGGAGTATCGTGCGGTTCATGCGAATGCCATCGGCGTCGGTGCTTGAACCGCGCGTGAACCCGTTACTTGATCTTGGCTTCTTTGAACTCGACATGCTTGCGCACGACAGGATCGTACTTGCGGAAGGTGAATTTTTCGGTCGAGTTGCGCGGGTTCTTCTTGGTTACGTAGAAGAAACCGGTGTCTGCGGTCGAGACCAGGCGGATCTTGACGGTTGCGGGCTTAGCCATGACTCTATCCTGAAACTGGGGTCGTGAAATGCGATGCCCCGCAAAAACAACGGGCGGCCATTTTGCCGCCCCGCCTTTGCGTCACACCGTGATGCGATACAGGCGCTCGCCGTTGCGGCAGAATCGCCTGGATGTCAAGCCGGGCGGCCTAATCATCGTCGTCGTGTGGCGCCGAAAACGGCGGTAAAGGCTGGATCGTGCCAAATTGTTCGCGATGGGGCGCATGGTGCAGCGCAGGCAGGTCGATAGTCTGCTCGGTGATTCGGGTATCGGGCAGGCGATCGAGCAAATTGCGGATCAGGGTCAGCCGGCCGCGCCGCTGGTCGTTGAAGTCGACGAGCGTCCAGGGCGCATGGGGGCTGTGGGTCGCGGCCAACATGGTTTCACGCGCGCGGGTGTAGTCGGAATAGTGGTGGCGCGCGGCCAAGTCGACGCTGGACAGTTTCCAGCGCTTGAACGGATCGTCGCGGCGCGCGGCAAAGCGCTTTTCCTGCTCGGCCTGATCGCAACACAGCCAATATTTGAACACCAAAATGCCATCATCGACCAGCAGGCGTTCAAACACCGGAGCCGCCGCAAGAAAACCGTTCACATGTGCGGGTTCGGCATAGCCCATCACGGCCTCGATCCCGGCGCGGTTGTACCAACTCCGGTCAAACAGCACGATTTCGCCGGGTGAGGGCAGATGCGCGACATAGCGTTGGAAATACCACTGCCCTTGTTCAGCGGGAGTGGGTTTGTCCAATGCAACCGTTCGCACCTGGCGTGGGTTGAGCTTTTCTGAAAGGGCATGGATCACCCCGGTCTTCCCCGAGGTGTCGCGGCCTTCAAACAATACCAGAACGCGCGCGCCGGTTTTTGCGACCCAGCGCGCGGCCACGCTCAATTCTTCCTGCATGCCCTCCAGCAGCGGGGCGTAGCGCTTGTGCCCCAACCGGTCGGGTGAATGCGGCATCAGGCTTTCAGCAGCCAGACCAGTGCGGCTGCGCCCACGACAATGCGGTAGACCGCAAAGGGCACAAAGCCGTGGCGACTGATGTAACCGATGAACAGCTTGATGACGACCAGCGCGACCACGAAAGACACGACCGAGCCGATGGCGATCTGGGTCAGCCCGACTGACCCGCTATGCGCGGCCAGTGTATGGCGGTTGTCCCACAATTGCTTCGCAGTAGCGCCAAACATCGTCGGCACGGCCAGGAAAAAGCTGAATTCTGCAGCGGTCTTGCGATTTTCGCCCATCGCCAAGGCGCCCATAATGGTGGCGCCCGAACGCGATACGCCGGGGATCATCGCAATACATTGGACGAGGCCGATCAAAAACGAACGACGCGCGGGCAGCGCACTGACCGGTTCATAGGACCGTTGGCGTGCCATGCGTTCGATCAGGATGATCGCAAACCCGCCCACGATCAGCGCGATCGCCACGACCATCGGTGATTCGAGCAGAATATCGATCTTTTTCTTGAGCAGCACACCGAGCACCGCCGCCGGGATAAACGCCAGCAGGACATTGCGGATGAAATGAAGCGACGCGCTGTCGCGCCGCAAGGCACCCACCGCGACGTCGGCAAAAGTGCGCCAATAGACCACCACCACCGCCATGATCGCGGGCAACTGGATCACAATGTTGAACACCTCCCAATCTTTGAGGTCATACCCCAGAAGATCGGTCGCCAGCACCAGATGGCCGGTCGAGGAAACAGGAAGGAACTCGGTCAGTCCTTCGACGATGCCAAGCACGATGGCGGTAAGGTTGAGGCTATCCATGGGCGCAGGGGATTGCCGCAGCGCAGCACGGTGTCAAGGGCCGGGGTGATCTCGCAAGATTTCGCACCAGCGGACATTTTTGAAACCCTGGCATGGGCCGGGTGTTGGTCAGCCCCAGCCGACCACGCTCTTGATTTCCAGGAAGTCATGAATACCGTAATCGGCGTATTCACGGCCG
Organism: uncultured Sphingomonadales bacterium; assembly: GCA_903868655.1. Classification (GTDB taxonomy): domain Bacteria; phylum Pseudomonadota; class Alphaproteobacteria; order Sphingomonadales; family Sphingomonadaceae; genus Novosphingobium. The sequence continues at coordinate 1,711 of CAIPWG010000412.1, read as the reverse complement.
TTGCCCGATTGTTTGTAGCCACCAAACGGCGCAAAGGTGTCCCAATCAGGATAGTTGATATTGACCGTACCGCTACGCAGGCGGCGAGCGATGCTGCGGATCTGGTCGATGTCGGTCCCTGCGATATAGTTGCCCAGACCATAAACGGTATCGTTGGCCAACGTGACGGCTTGTTCGATGCTGTCGTACGGCATGATGGCCAGCACCGATCCGAACACTTCCTCATGGGCGATCGTCATGGCGGGGGTGACGCCGCCAAATACGGTGGGCTTGACGAAATAGCCGGTATCGATGCCTTCGGGGCGACCGGTGCCACCAGCAACCAGCTCTGCGCCTTCATCGATGGCGATCTGGATCAGGCGCTGGATCTTTTCCCATTGCGTGGCGCTGACCACCGGGCCTTGCGTCGTTGCTTCGTCGGCGGGATCGCCGATCACCAGCGTGGCAGCGGCAGCGCGCGCCACCTCCAGCGCCTCGGCATGGCGATCAGCCGGAACCAGCATGCGCGTGGGGGCATCGCACGATTGACCCGAATTGCTGAAGCAGCCGAGCACACCCGCTGCGACTGCAGCGGCCAGATCGGCATTGGGCAGGATGATGTTGGCCGATTTGCCGCCCAGTTCCTGCGCCACGCGCTTCACTGTGTCGGCTGCCGCTTTGGCCACCAGTATGCCCGCGCGGGTCGAACCCGTGAACGATACCATGTCGACATCGCGGTGTTCGGCCAGCACTTGGCCGACGTCGGGACCATTGCCATTGACGAGATTGAAGACGCCGGGTGGGGTACCGGCCGCATCCATGATCTCGGCAAACAGCAAGCCGCTGACCGGCGCAATTTCCGAAGGTTTGAGCACGACGGTGCAGCCCGCAGCGATCGCGGGTGCCACTTTGCACACGATCTGGTTGAGCGGCCAGTTCCATGGCGTGATCAGGGCCGTCACGCCAATCGGTTCGCGGATCAATTGGGTCGTGCCGCGCAACTCTTCGAAATGAAAATCTTCAAGCGCCTTGATTGTGGCTTCCATATGCGCGCGCCCGGCCCAGGCCTGGGCTTCGCGGGCAAAGGTTATCGGTGCGCCCATTTCTGTGCTGACCGCTTGCGCGATATCTTCGAACCGGCGGTTGTATTCTTCGAGTACGTTGCGCAGCAGGTTCAGTCGCTCGTCTCGCGTCGAAAAGGCCCAGGTGCCATAGGCTTTGCGCGCTGCGGCCACCGCACGATCGACATCGGCCGCGCTGCCCATCGCAATCGTCTCAAACGGCACTTCGGTTGCAGGATTGATGACATCGAGCGTGGCGGTTTGCGCCGGCTCGATCCATGCGCCGTCGATGTAGAATTTGCGAGCATTGGCAGTAAACGACATCGGCAGCATCCTTGGGGCGGCGATCAGCAGAGAACGACCTATCCTAGCCGCATCGTGGCACGGCTCAAGCGCGCTGTGCAAACGGGTGTCGATCAGATGGCTGGAACACGAAACCCCAAAATCAGCACGCCAAGATCGGGCTCATCGACTTGGGCTGCGGCTTCGGTCAATGAAAACCAGCGCCGTGTCCGTACACTCGCCTCGGGCCATTCTGCCAATTCTTCGCTGACCACCATGGGGAAAACCGCAACTTCGGTGCGTACTGCTGCGCCTGACCGAAGGATCTTGTCATAGACATAGCGGCCGAGCGGGGCGGGTGCGATCGTACCGATCACGCCGGCTTCTTC
>CAIPWG010000411.1 GCA_903868655.1 uncultured Sphingomonadales bacterium | reverse complement strand
CGATATTGTTACTAATCCCGAGGGCAGGTCGGGATTTTTCCATAGCGCGCAGGGGGAAAGTGGCGGGTCAAACCTTCAAAAATCCCTCAAATAAAGATCGTCTAATATAGCTTAAAGTTATGTAAAAATTTGTTGGGGCGAATTTAATTGGGGGCTTAAACACCAATGCAACGTCTATTGAAAATTGAAAGCACATTGAACATCAAACTTGTTACTGGCGAGTTTGAAATCATCCTTTGGCTTTATGCCAACGGACCTACGCGCTCAACGTGCATCGCGAAAAAAACCAAATTATCCATTGCAAATTTTCAGATCATTTTGCGAAAGATGCGCGAAAATGGCATTCTGACCTTGCTCCCGAATGAGCATGACCGGCGCGGGCGGGTGTATGACATTGCGCCACATGTCCGCCAAACATTTGACCAGATGTTTGACAACGATCTGCAAAGCCGCGCGATCTTGTGTGCGATCCAACTGCAGAACTTTGCCAACCCTGTCGATGCGCCCAGTGGCTTGCCCAAAGCACGCAGTGCCGCAAAAGAGTTGGTTAACAGCCTTCAAGGGTGAGGTTTGGCGGTATCGGGCGTGGTGGCCATCCACCGCCCCGCAACCGCAAAGCCGTTCCCATCCCATGGTGGCATAAATCGCTGCAAGCCGCCCAGATTGGCACAGGCCATGACAACGGCGACGCACCTACGGGGAAATTCACAAAAATTTACGCTGTTAGGGGCACAACCCTTAATACGACTTGGGGCAGACGAGCATCGGCATGATGACAGATCTCCTTCCCGCGGCGCTTCGCCATTACGATTTGGCGCTGGCCAGCGATTCACTGCTCGTTTGCTTTGCCTCGTCGTTGGCCGCTGTCGCTGTGGTTGCTCATCTCAAGCAGGCGGAGATAAAACGCCGCCGGGTCTGGATATTCTGCGCTGCGCTGACTGGCGGGTTTGGCATCTGGGTTACCCATTTTACGGCAATGCTTGGCTTCCACGGACCTAGCCACACTGCCTATCGACTTGATCTGACCGGAGCGTCGCTGGGCCTGGTGATCGTCGGCTTGTTTGTTGCCCTGTCTGCGCTCACCCGCGCGACGACGCCCATCCAGCGAGCGTCTTGCGGGGCTTTGATTGGCCTGACGATTGCCGCAATGCATTATCTGGGCATGACTGCGGCGGTTGGAAATGCTGTCATTCAATGGAATGCCGGCTTGATAGGATTATCCATCGGCTTGGGCGTCGGGGGCGGTGCACTGACCGGCCTGATGATCGTTCGGGCCGATGGCCTGCTCAGCAAGTTCGTTGCCGCAAGCGCGATGGCGTCGACCACGCTGTCGGTGCACGCAACGGGGATGGCCGCGTACCAGGTGATTGGGCTGTGCAACCCCACCAAAAATACCCATATGCTGGTCCCCGGTAACCAGACCCTTGCCATTATCGGCTCCGCGCTGCTGGTCGTCTGCATGACTTACCTTGGCGTCTTTCTGCACGGGCGCGACCAGGGTTTGCGCCGCGAGATGCAGCATATGGTTGAACTGGCCAATGCGACCATCGAAGCGCTGCTTATCTGCGATCGCGAGATCATTACCGCGGCAAACGACAGTTTTTGCCGGCTGGTCAACCTTGCCCCACATCAGATCATCGGGCAGCCGGTAACCGCATTTGTACCAATCCATGACATCGACAGCGAGATACTTGGCTCCGGCGAGCCGGTCGAAACGGTCGTATTGACCGAACACCAGGACGCCATTGCGGTTGAGATCCACGCCCATAACGTGCCCTACGCCGGCAAGCAGCAGATCGCATATGCCATTCATGACGTTCGCAAACGCAAGGAAAGTGAAGACGAGATCCGGCGTCTTGCCAATTTCGACACTCTGACCCAACTGCCCAATCGCAACCACTTTTACACGCTGCTGCGCGATGCGATCGAACAAGCTGCGGAAACGGGCACACGCCTGGCACTGGTCTGTATCGATCTGGATCATTTCAAACAGATCAACGACCACTATGGCCACAGGGTTGGTGACGATTTCCTGCAACGTGCGACCAATGTCATGGGCCGTGCGTTGTCGAGCGATCAGATTCTGGGCCGCGTCGGCGGCGATGAATTTGCACTGATTATGCCAAACATGACGAGCCAAGCCGATGCCGGGAAGATTACCGAAACCATTCTCGAGGCCTTTGCGCATGACAATGCCGCCATCGGATCGAGCATCAAATTGTCGGCCAGCCTTGGCATCGCATTTTTTCCAGACGATGCCGCCACCAAGCTCGAGTTGATCAACGCGGCAGACAGCGCGATGTACAAAGCCAAGCGCGAAGGGCGCAACCGGGCCCGCTATTTTGACACCCGGTTGGCACACGATGCTCGCAAGCGTCATCGGCTCGCCACCGAATTGCAGGAAGCAATACAAAATAAATCACTAAATCTTGTATATCAGCCGCAGATGAACTGTGCGACGGGCCAATTCGTAGGTAAGGAAGCGCTGCTGCGTTGGACAAGCCCGAGTTATGGTGCAATCGAACCCAGCCTGTTCATCGCCATTGCCGAAGAAATTGGCGAAATCGGCCGTATCGGCGCATGGGTACTCGAAACCGCCTGTCGGGAAGCCTCATCCTGGCCCAATCAGATGATGGTTTCTGTAAATGTGTCGTCGGTGCAAATTATCGATCTTGGCTTCGCCCATCGCGTTCATGAAACACTCGTGTTGACCGGCCTTTCGCCCAACAGGCTCGAACTTGAAATCACCGAGACCGTTCTCATCCACGATTTCGAGCGCGCCCTTCAAGCCTTGCGGAAAATCAAGGCGCTTGGCGTGCGCATCGCCATGGACGATTTTGGCACGGGGTATTCCTCGCTTTACAATCTGCGGTCATTCCCGTTCGACACGATCAAGATCGATCAATCCTTTGTGCGCAATGTCCATCGCGATCTGCCGTCTGCCGCCATTGTCCGCGCTGCCATCGGATTGGGCAAAGGATTGGGTGTCGACGTATTGGCCGAAGGCGTCGAAACCCAAGAAGAAATGCAATTTTTGGTCGAAGCTGGTTGCGACAAAATTCAGGGATATTTCGTGGGATATCCCGAAAGCCCCCGCAACGGCGTTTCGATGGACGACTGCGGCTTAAACCACCGGGAAATTATGCTCGAAAATGCGCGTCTTGGCGCGCTGTAGAACAGGTCTGCCAGCGCCCCAGCCCAATTGCTGATGGCCCTTGGCACTATGGGCAAAGATCAAGCGACGCATTCCGGCCGCTGCCTATACAATTCGAAATTGCACGTAGCTTTAAATTTGAACAACAATATATCAAAATGGGATTTCAATAAATAATATATCTAAAAACGAGAATTTTTAAAATAGATTGAGCGTCATACATCAAATCGAGAGTT
>CAIPWG010000410.1 GCA_903868655.1 uncultured Sphingomonadales bacterium | reverse complement strand
TTTATATGATTTTACTTTATCTTCCATGTTCTGTTTATCATGTGTCCAATCACTTTTGATCTCAACAATCATATTACTTTCGGGTAAATAAAAATCTGGCCACTTCGGGAGGCAAAATTTTAGTGATATCATGAGCCTTTAATCCTAACCCCTTGGAAGAAGACATTTTCTTTCCACCGATTAAGATAAACTCGTAAGGCAGTTTATAGGGTTTGGTGTAGTTAAACACCTGATCACAAAGCTCCATGGCAATATCCATGATCACCCCTGCAAATGACTCATATGACCAAAGTCACACGCCAACCGATAGTACACGACAATGACCGTTTTTCACAAATTATCAAATCTGTTTAAATCAGTGCCAATATTGCAAAAAATCACCTATCCCTCTTATCGGCCTTGTCGCAGGAAAGATAATTTATCGTGACAGACAGCGTTTTGCCGAACCGCGTTGCGCCACCAACATGGCTTTTGACCATGGTTGGCGGAGTGATCGTTGTCGGTGCGATTACTTTCTTCGCCAATCTGCTCGATAATTCAACATATTTTGGGTTCAGCCATAACGCTGCGATCCAGACTCTGACTGCCTTGGTCGCTGTCCCGGCGGCGATCGCTACCGGGGTCTCTCTATGGCTTTATGTTCCATCAGTTCGTGGTGGATCGTTTGGGCGCGTAGTTTTTTCGCTTTATGCCGGCTGCATGGGTGGGGGCGCAGTTGCAGCGATTTTTTTAATATTGCGACGCAGATCGATCACCAAGTCCTGTTTCCTGCATCGACGACACATACTCTTACCGACGTCGAAGCCCCCATTGCCGACGCCTATACTACGCATGGCAAAAACCACGGTTGGTTTATCACACTGCCGCCAGTGCCACAGGCACTGCGCATCACGCAAACCCGCTATAAAGCCATTCTTGCTCAGCGGAGGGACATTGATCCCATACTCAATCCCGATGAATTTCGGGTCGCAGGAAGCTTCTGTGCGCGACTAACTCTTCAATTGTCGGGACAATCAGCCAGAATTCTCAACACCGGCGAGATTGCTATCAGCGCGAAAATCCACCCCTGCCCGATGGCTTTTGACGACGTGCTGGCGCGCCTCTCGCAAAGCAATGACCGCAACCGCTAAGGGTTCACCTAAAGCGCCCCTTGGGCTAAGCGCCCGAAGATGAGCAAGCTTTCTCTTTTTGAACGTGATCTGATCGCGCAGATCGATCCAGCCGCGATGCTCGATCAGGTGTTGGCGTGGAGCGCGATCAACACCGGCACGCGCAATCTGGACGGACTGGCGCAACAGGCCGCGCTACTGGTGCAGGCATTCGGCGCCTTGCCGGGCACGGTTGCGCTTGAAAAGGCCGCACCAGTTGAGGCGGTCACCAGCGATGGGCGCAGCGTGGCCATCGCGCATGGCAGCCACCTGGTCTTGCGTGTGCGGCCAGATGCCAATCGGCGGTTTTTGTTGACCGGGCATATGGACACGGTGTTTCCGCTCGATCACCCGTTTCAGTCTGCACGCTGGCTTGACGCCGACACGCTTAACGGGCCGGGTGTGGCGGATATGAAGGGCGGGATCGCAGTGATCCTCGCCGCGCTGACCGCGTTTGAAACCAGCCCGCATGCGGCCGTCGTGGGCTATGACGTGCTGATCAATGCCGATGAAGAAACCGGCAGCCTGTCATCTGCGCCACTGATCACTCAACTGGCGGCGGGAAAGACCGCAGCGCTGACGTTCGAACCATCTGCGCTACCCGATGGCACGCTGGCAGGTGCGCGCCCGGGCAGCGGCAATTATAGTGTGGTCATCCACGGGCGGTCGGCGCATGCCGGGCGCAACCCGCAGGATGGCCGCAATGCCATTGTCGCTGCCGCAGCCCTGGTACTGGCACTCAACAAACTTGCCGGACCCGATATCAGCGTAAACCCGGCAAAAATCGATGGCGGATCGGCCAACAATGTCGTGCCCGATCTGGCCGTTGTGCGGTTCAACGTGCGTCCCCGCGAAACCGGCGCCGCCGACCGTTTCGCCGAAGCCCTGCCCGGCACGGTCGCGCAGATCGCCGCGCAATACGATGTCCACGCGCATGTCCACGGCGGCATGTCACGCCCGCCCAAACCGCTGGACGAAGCAGCCGAACGCCTGTTTCATCTGGTTCGCGATTGCGGCGCGGCGCTGGGTCAGACCATCGGCTGGCAGGCCACGGGCGGGGTCTGCGATGGCAACAATATCGCCGCCTGCGGTGTGCCGGTGGTCGATACGCTGGGGGTTCGCGGCGGCGCGATCCATTCGGATCAAGAATATCTGATTGTGCCGTCGCTTGGCGAAAGGGCCCAGTTGGCGGCCCTCGTGCTGCATCGCCTTTCCGGGGAAAACCAATGACCTTTCGCATTCGCGCAGCCAAGCAGGCCGATCTGCAACACTTGTACGACATGGCCAAGCTGACAGGTGGAGGGTTCACCAATCTGCCGCCCGACCGCAAGGCGCTGACCGCCAAGCTCGACCGCGCCGCCTCCGCTTTTGGCAACCCTGAAGAGGGTGATCCCCGGCAGGTGAAGGACGAGCTGTTTGTGCTGGTGCTGGAAGACACGACCACCGGCGAAGTGCGCGGGACCGCGCAGATTTTCACCTGCGTCGGGCAGCAGATCCCGTTCTATTCATACCGCATCGCCACGCTGACCCAGCATTCGAAGGAACTCGGGCGGACATTCCGCGCCGAATTGCTCAATCTCGTGACCGATCTTGAAGGATCAAGCGAAGTCGGCGGGCTGTTCCTTCATCCCGGCGAACGCGCCGGGGGGCTGGGCATGTTGCTGGCGCGCAGCCGGTATTTGTTCATCGCCATGCACCGCGCCCGCTTTGCCGACCGCATTCTGGCGGAATTGCGCGGCATCATCGATGAACGTGCCGGATCGCCGTTTTGGGATGGCGTCGCAGGCCGGTTTTTCGGCATGAGCTTTCAGGAAGCCGACTATTTCAACGCCATCAATGGCCACCAGTTCATCGCCGACCTGATGCCAAAACATCCGGTCTATGTGTCGATGCTGCCCGAATCCGCGCGGCAGGTGATCGGGCTGCCCCACCCCACCGGGCGCGCGGCGATGCGCATGCTCGAAGAAGAAGGCTTTCACGCCGAAGGCTATGTCGACATCTTTGACGGCGGACCCACGATGACCGCGCGCACCGACCGGGTGCGCTCGATTGGAGGGTCGCGCGCAGCAACCATCACCCATGTGCGCGCACCCGAAGGCGGCGGCACAGCCACCCGCGCTCTGATCGCTACGGGCCGGCTCGGCGATTTCCGCTGCACCTATGGCGAAATGGCCCACGACGGCGCCGATGGCGTGGTCGTCGATCCCGTGGCGGCCCAAGCGCTTGAGGTCAGCATTGGCGATACCGTCTGGCATGTGGCGCGATAAAGGAACCGAGACGATGGCTTTGGTGGAAATCAATTTCGATGGGCTGGTCGGCCCCAGCCACAACTATGCCGGGCTCAGCCTCGGCAACCTCGCCTCGGCCAGCCATGGCGGCGATCCTTCATATCCGCGCGCGGCGGCTTTGCAGGGGCTGGACAAGATGCGCCACAATCTGGCGCTCGGTCTGACCCAGGGATTTTTTGCTCCGTTGCCACGCCCCAACCCCGGATTTCTGTCCGCGCTCGGCCTTGGCACACCCCGCGATGCCACCGAAACACGGCTGCGCGCGGCGGCCTGGTCAGCCAGTGCGATGTGGACTGCCAATGCCGCCACCGTATCGCCTGCGCCCGATACCGCCGATGGCCGGTGCCACCTGACCGCGGCGAACTTGGTGACCATGCCGCACCGGTCGCAGGAATGGCCCGATACCGTACGCCAGTTGCGTTTGGCCTTTGCCGATCACGCGCATTTTGTGGTGCACGATGCGGTGCCTGCCTGTTTCGGCGATGAAGGAGCGGCCAACCATATGCGCATGGCAGCCCATCATGACGCGGCGGGGATCGAGCTGTTCGTCTATGGCCGCCCTGGTGGCCCATTCCCCGCGCGCCAGCACGAACAGGCCAGCCGCGCAGTCGCACGCATTCACGGCCTGAACGCCGAACGCACGCTGTTTATCGAACAATCCGCCGAAGCAATTGCGGCGGGCGCGTTCCACAACGATGTCGTGGCGGTGGCCAACGAGCGCGTCCTGTTCACCCACGAAGCCGCCTTTGCCGACCCGCAGGGCACCTATGCCGCGATCCGCGCAGCCTTGCCCGAGGCAGAAATCGTGGTTGTACCCACCAGCGCGGTCAGTCTGGCCGATGCCATCAAATCCTATTTGTTCAATGCCCAGTTGCTGAGCCTGCCCACAGGCGAGATGGCGCTGGTGATCCCGACAGAGGCGTGGGAAACTCCAAGCGTGCGCACCTGGCTTGATGGCATGCTCGCCAGCAACGGCCCGATCCGCCGCGTGTTGCCGGTCGATGTGCGCCAATCGATGGCCAATGGCGGCGGGCCCGCCTGTCTGCGGCTGCGCGTGGTGGCCGACCCCGCGACGGTCGATCCACGGTTTCTGCTTGATCCAGCACGGATCGATGCGCTGGCCGCTGTCGTGGCGCAAACCTGGCCCGCCCAGATCGACCCGACCGACCTGGGCAGCACCACGCTGGCGCAGACCGTGCACGATGCGCGCTACGCTCTGCTTGCAACCGCAGGCCTGACCGAACTTGCTTAACCCCCGACTCGTCGGGCGAGCTTACACTTCATCATGATATACAACCGGTTAACCAACGCGATCGGCTCAAATCGAGTGCTGGCACGGTCTGTGCGTGGTATGCCACGTGGGTGATGATGTTTAATCGGGCAAAGCTAATGCTGCGTAGAATCCAGAAGCTGTTCATCATCAAGAACCGGTTGGAAGCGTTTGCCATCATTTATGCCCTGGCGCTGGGCGGTGCCGAACGCGGCAAGCATTACCTCGATATCTGGCCCGGTTACCAAGGCCGCCTGCTGTTCGCCGCCGCCATGGTCTCGGTCTTCATGGCCGGCGCCAAAATCCTGGACGCCCTCACTTACGAACGGGCCGCAGTCAGCCGCAGTCAGAAGTATAACTGATTAGGATTGGCGCCCGCCTGTGCCTTGATCTGGCTCAGGCCGGAACGAGGATGGGTAATTTCGGGAACCGGCACGCGCCGTGACTAAGTATGTGATCTCGGGAAGCGCGGAAAGCGTCGTCCGAAGCCGGGCCTGCGGCAAATCAGCCAATAAGCGCAAGTGGGGCGTTTCTGTTGCCGGGTACGCCCCCAACCCCTGGTATCCCTTCTGTTGCCCGGTGGGTCCAACCGCGCTTGCGCCTTGTAAAATCTGGCCGTTAGGCCGTCAGATTACGCGGCGATTGCGAGTGCTTCGTTATCGTTGGCACTTGTGGGTTTTGAGCCTTGAACGGGTTACTCAGCCCGAGCAAAAGCAACGCTTTTCAACACACGTCGATCCTAGTTCGGCCCCGTCATCTGCCCCGTTGTCGCCAACGGAAGAGGTGGTGGAGCCGCCGGGTACCGCCCCCGGGTCCGCTGCGCCTATTGCACGTCACACTTTATCGCCATAGCCGGTCGAAACCGGCACAACCGCATATAGGGGCTATGCGGCAAAAGGAAAGGGGGCGGGCATCGCGGCCCACCCCCCTTGATTTTTGCACTGGCTGCGAAAACCTGCCCTGCCGCCCCGCAAGCCTCCTGCGTGGTCAGCTGCGCGATTTCAACGCGTCGCGGATCTCGATCAGCAGATCGACCTCGCTCGGGCCGGCCGGCGCCACGGGCGGAGCTTCCACTTCGGGCTTCGCCACGAGTTTGGCGGCAAACCGCACGAGCAGGAAAATGACAAATGCCATCAGCACAAAATTGATCACATTGGTAACAAATGCACCGTAACCAAACAGCGCAACCCCTGCCGCTTTCAGCGCGGCATAATCCGTGGTCGCTCCCTTGAATGTTGCCGGGATAGCGCCCAGCACAATGAACTTGTTGGAAAAATTGATTCCACCCGTGATCAGGCCGAGCACTGGCATGATCAGGTCTTCGGTCAGTGACGTAATGATTTTGCCGAAAGCTGCACCGACAATCACACCAACTGCCAGATCCAGCACATTGCCCCGTGCAATAAAAGTTTTGAAATCGTTCAACAACGCCATGTTTACAGCCCCCGTCTTAGCTAACCAAACGTTAAGTTTCGCCGTTTGCCACCGGCGTAACCTTATCGCAAGCGGCTAGCCAAACCGACCAACCGCACACCGGTATCGATAGAGTGGAATCGACAGCGTGTGCTTGAACCGTCATGATAGCACGCTATCTCAGGCAAAGACCGGTTGCTCGCCTGCCGGAGGACAAGGAAAGTCAACGTTTATGGCCGCTCGTCTGTTCAGCCGTATCGCCCGTTTCGCCGTTGTGGCCGCCGCTGCGGCGTCGCTGGCCGGATGCGGGGTCAATTCAATCCCGACCGCCGAAGAGAACGCCAAGGCCAAGTGGGCTGATGTGCAAAGCCAATATCAGCGCAGATCCGACCTGATCCCCAATCTGGTGGCCACGGTCAAAGGCTACGCCAAGCAGGAACAGGACACTCTGACCAAAGTGACCGAGGCGCGAGCCGCCGCAACCCAGGTCAAGATCAGCGCCGACGATGTGACAGACCCCGCCAAGATCGCAAAGTTTCAGGCCGCGCAAGGTCAGTTGTCGCAAGGTCTGGGCCGCCTGCTCGCCTCTGTGGAGGCCTATCCCGATCTGAAATCGAACGAGAATTTCCTCGCGTTGCAAAGCCAGCTCGAAGGCACCGAAAACCGCATCACCGTGGCGCGCCGCGATTACAACGAAGCGGTGCGCGCTTACAACGTCACGATCCGCACCTTTCCAGCGGTGATTGCGGCCAACGTGATTTACGGCGCCAAGCCGATGGTGCCGTTCACCGCCACCACCCCGGGTGCCGACACCGCGCCCACAATCAGTTTTGACGGCAGCAGCACACCAGGCGCCGCCGCCAAGCCCGCTAACGACAACGCCGCAACGAGCCCCGCAAAAAAGACCGGCAATTGATCGCCATGGCACCGGGCTGGAACAGCTTGGTCCGCCGGTTCGCGTTGCTGGCCGCGATGGTTGTTGCGGTGCTGGGTCTGGTGCCTGCGCACGCCGAGACGTTCCCCAAACTGACCGGGCGCGTGGTGGATGAGGCGCACCTGCTCCAACCGTCCGAAATTGCGGCGCTCGATGCTAAGCTGGCAGCGCTGCAAAACCAGTCGCAGCGTCAGATCGTGGTCGCGACCGTCCAAAGTCTGGGCGGTGACGACATCGACGATTACGCGAACAAACTGTTCCGCGCCTGGGGCATCGGCGACAAGCAACGCAACGATGGCCTGTTGCTGGTGATCGCACCAAACGATCGCAAAGTGCGGGTCGAAGTCGGCTATGGTCTTGAAGGGATCGTGACCGACGCGGTATCCGGCCTGATCATTCGTCACGACTTGTCGCCGCGGTTCAAGACCGGTGACTATGCCGGCGGGATCAACAGCGCGGTCGATCAACTGATTGCCCAGCTGCAATTGCCCGAAGACGAAGCGCGCGCAGTGGCGGCCAAGGCCAAGACCCGGTTCGCACGCGAAAATGCACCCCATTTCGATGCCGGATCGGTGGTGTTCATCATCATCTTCCTGCTGTTCTTTGTCCTGCCATTCCTGCGCATGCTGGGCGGTGGCGGACGGCGTTATGGCGGCGGGGTGTGGATCATGCCGATGGGTGGATTTGGCGGCGGCTGGGGCGGCGGCGGTGGCGGTGGCGGCGACTGGGGTGGCGGCGGCGGCGGATTTTCCGGTGGCGGCGGCAGTTCGGGCGGCGGTGGCGCCTCGGGCGGTTGGTAAAGGATCACACCATGACCCATTCGATCCTGACGCCTGCCGACAGCAACCGCATTGCAGCGGCCGTTGGCACGGCTGAATCCCATGCCAATGGCGAAATCGTCACTGTGATCACCCGCGTGTCGGACAGTTATGGTGACATCGCGCTGGCCTGGTCGGCCGCCATCGCCGGTCTCGCGTTGCTGGCGATGACGCTGGCACCGGGCTTTTATGGCAATCTGGCCGATAGTGCGCTCGGCTTGTGGACCCATCGCTGGACCCCGCACGATGTGATGGAACTGGCGCTATGCGTCGCCAGCGTGAAATTTGCCGCAACCTGGCTGGTCCTGCAATGGCGCCCGCTGCGGCTCAGGCTGGTACCAGGCCCGATCAAGTCGGCGCGTGTGCGGGCCAGGGCCGCCATGGTGTTTCGTCTGGCGGCACAGGGCCGAACCCAAGGTGCAACCGGCGTGGTCATCTATCTGTCGATGGCGGAACGCCGCGCCGAAATCGTTGCTGACACAACCATTTCCGATGCACTTTCCCCCCAAGTCTGGGGTGATGCGATGCATGCCATGCTCGATCATTTTCGCGCCGACCGCGTCGCCGACGGCGTGGTGGCCGGGGTCGAAGCGGTGGGCGCAATCCTTGCCCAGCATGTGCCGAGCGCCAACAAACCCACGAACGAATTGCCCGACGGACCGATTGAAGTATGAGCCTTGAAGACGAATACCGCGAGCCCGAACAGATCCACTGGCAGGGCAAATTCATCGCCGTAAAGACGCGTGGGCGCTGGGAATATGTTAGCCGCACGCGCAACATTCGCGCAGCCGTGATCCTGGCGATTGATGATGGTCATGTCATCCTGGTCGAACAATTCCGCATCCCGCTGGGCCGCCGCACAATCGAATTGCCCGCCGGATTGATCGGCGATCATGATGACGATGCCGATGAAGAGGCCGTGACCGCGGCCGCGCGTGAACTGGAAGAAGAAACCGGCTATCGCGCCGGGAAACTGGTGCCAATCGGTGAATTCTTTTCCTCGCCCGGTATGGTGACAGAGGCGTTCACGTTGTTTCAGGCGACCGATCTTGAAAAGGTTGGTCCCGGTGGCGGCGTCGGCGATGAAGGGATCACCGTGCATCGCGTGGCCCTCGATACGTTCGCAGACTTCATCGCCACCAAGCGCGCTGGTGGTTACGCTATCGACACAAGAATGTTGCTGTTTCTCGGCCCCCGTCTCATAAGCGTTTAACCAAACGACTAAAAACAACGGAGAGAGAGCATGGCAGGCAGGGTTGCGGGCAAAAAGGCGCTGGTAACTGGCGCGGCGCAAGGCCTGGGGGCGGCACATGCCCGCACATTGGCGCGCGAAGGCGCAAATGTACTGCTGACCGATATCAACGCCGACAAAGTGGCCGCCGAAGCTGCCAGCATCAATGCCGAACTGGGTGCGGGCACAGCCTTTGCGCTCGCGCTTGATGTCACCAGCCCCGAAGATTGGGACCGCGCCATTGCCTTTGCCGCCGAGCATCTGGGGGGCTTGTCGGTGCTGGTCAACAATGCCGGGGTCGGCGTGCGCGGCAATATCGAAACCTGCACGCTCGAAGACTGGCGCCGTGGCTTTGCCATCAATGTCGACAGCGTATTCCTGGGCTGCCAGAAAGCCATTC
>CAIPWG010000409.1 GCA_903868655.1 uncultured Sphingomonadales bacterium | reverse complement strand
TCGGCGTGCACCCACGGGAGAGATCGCATGATCTGGGTTCTGCTGCTGGGATTGGTTGGCGCGGTGTTTGCCGGATTGGTGCTCGTGCTGAAATTGCCCCGCGCAACCTGGGAATTGACCGGGGCGGCTTTGTTGTTCGGTCTGGCGGGCTACGCCCTTCAGGGACATCCGGGGTTGGCAGGTGCGCCCAAGGCGCCGGTCGAGGACCAGCAGACCGCCGATGCCGAGCTGTTGCGCCAGCGTCAGGCGATGGGCAGCAAGTTTGGGCAGGGCCAGTCGTGGCTGGTGGTGTCGGACGCGCTTTCGCGCCAGGGCCAGTTCCGGGCTGCGGCCGATTTCCTTGGTCATGCGGTGCAGCAGCATCCTGATGACGCGGATTTGTGGGTGGCGCTGGGCAATGCCTTGATCGGCCATAGCGAAGGGATGATCAGCCCGGCGGCAAAGTTCGCGTTCACGCGCGCGGCACGGATCGATCCCAACCATCCCGGCCCGCCGTTCTTTCTCGGCATGGCGCTCGCGCAATCGGGGCATTTGGCCGAAGCGCGTGCAATGTGGGCGGACTTGCTGGCGCGGAGCGGGCCTGATGCGCCGTTCCGTGCGGACTTGCTGGCGCGGCTCGCTCGAATCGATCAGTTAATAGCCATGCGCGATGGCAAGACGCCGTTGGCCGTACCGACAGGGCCCAGGCCGAAGCCATCAGGCCCATGATATAAAACATTTTTTATATAGGGTTGCGCAAGCCCGAGGCGGCCATTGCCCGGTTATCGGGCCGGTGCTAATGCGCGACGCCCGGCGCGGAGCCACCCTTCGTTGCGGGCGCAACAGGCCGGGGGCCGGATGAGCATGAGCACGAATTCAGGCGTCGCGGTCCAGAATGCCGAAGTCCGGGGGTTGCACCGCCCGATTGGAGCACGCGACAGCGGCGCCGTGGCACGGCTCGCGGTCGGCGCGATGGGCGTTGTCTTCGGTGACATCGGCACCAGCCCGCTCTATGCATTGCGCGACACGTTTGCCGGGCGCCATCGCCTGCCGTTCGATGCACTGCATATTTACGGCATTGTCAGCCTGATGTTCTGGTCGATGCTGATCATGGTGACGCTGAAATATGTGATCGTTCTGATGCGCGCCGACAACCGGGGTGAAGGCGGCAGTCTGGCACTGCTCGCGCTGATCAACCGCGAAGGCACCGAACGGCGCTGGGGCAAAGGGATCATTCTGCTGGGTGTGCTGGCAACGGCGCTGTTTTATGGGGATGCGATGATCACCCCGGCGGTGTCGGTGATGGGTGCGATCGAAGGGGTCGCGGTTTATCGCCCCGAATTGCATTATGCGGTCCTACCGCTGGTGGTGTTGATCCTGATTGCGCTGTTCCTGCTGCAATCACGCGGCACGGCACGGCTGGCGATGTTTTTCGGGCCGGTGATGCTGGTCTATTTCGCCACGATCGCGGTGCTGGGCGCGATCAGCATTGGCACCCATCCACAAGTCGTTGCGGCGTTGTCGCCGCATTATGCCGTGGTGATGTTTGCCAGCGATCCGTGGCGCGGGTTTCTGGCGATGGGCGCGGCAGTGCTGGCGGTCACCGGGGCAGAAGCGTTGTATGCCGATATGGGTCATTTCGGGCGGCTGCCGATCCGCCTGTCATGGCTGGCGGTGGTGCTGCCCGCGCTGGTGCTCAATTATCTGGGGCAGGCCGCATTGCTGTTGGGACAGCACGATGCGTTGGTCAGCCCGTTCTTTCTGCTGGCCCCCGACTGGTTCCAGTGGCCCTTGCTCATCCTGGCCAGTCTGGCCGCGATCATTGCTTCGCAGGCGGTGATTTCTGGGGTATTTTCGGTAACCCAGCAGGCGATCCAGCTGGGCTTCATCCCGCGCATGACGATCCGACATACCAGTCTCGCGGCCGGGCAAATCTATATTCCGGCGATCAACCAGGCTTTGCTGGTGGCGGTCATTCTGCTGGTGCTGGTGTTCAAGCAATCAACCAAC
>CAIPWG010000408.1 GCA_903868655.1 uncultured Sphingomonadales bacterium | reverse complement strand
GTGCCAAGACCTTGGCATCACTCGCCATGGTCTTGGCACTTTATGGCCTGGCCCGCGCGCTTCGGCTGGGCGGCGACGAACGAATCGAAAACGCCGATCATGCGGCGCGGCTGGCAGAGGCTGCCATGCCCGGCTTTGTTGCGCACGACATCACGGTCGACCGCGCGCGGATTGGCGCGTTGGTGCGTGATCAGGGTGGACGTGTGCTATTGATCCGCCGCCACGGCGCGCGCTTCGTCGGCACCGAGCTGACATCGCACGCCGGCATTCGGCTTGACCGCAATTCGCTGACGCTGGAAACCAACGACCGGCGTTACGGCACTCTGACCGTTGATCTGGGCGCCGATGCGCAAATATGGGCGGCCAGCTTGCGCCGCCTGGGCGCAACAGACACCGCAACAACAGGGCATGCGGCATGATTGATACTTTGCTTACGACATTGGGGCTTACCTCATTGGGCGCACGTGCTGCCGCCGATGGGCTCGACATCGTTCCGTTTGCGGTGCCGCTGTTTGTGGCGGCGATCGTGTACGAAATGGTCTGGGCTGCACGACAGACGCGCACTTTCTATGAACCCGGCGACACGCTGACCTCGTTGCTTATGGGATTGGGCAGTACGGTTGCCGGCGCACTGGTCGCAGGCGGCATCGCGCTGGCCGCAGGCTGGCTTTATGCGCACCGCGTCGCGACGATGCCGGTGGCGTGGTGGACATGGATCGCCGTGTTTGTGTTCGACGATTTCAACTATTATCTGTTTCACCGCACCGCACACCGGGTGCGCTGGTTCTGGGCCAGCCATGTTAACCATCATTCCAGCCAGCATTACAATCTGTCGACCGCGCTGCGCCAAAGCTGGACCGGGTTTCCCGCGCTTTCGTTTGCGTTTCGCATCTGGCCGGCGCTGTTTGGCGTGGCGCCCGGCATATTGCTGACCGTGGGCGGGATCAATCTGGTCTATCAGTTCTGGGTGCATACCGAAGCGGTGAACCGCATGCCACGATGGTTCGAAGCGGTGATGAACACACCATCGCATCACCGCGTTCACCACGCGACCAATCCCCGCTATCTCGATCGCAATTACGCCGGCGTGTTCATCGTGTGGGACCGCCTGTTCCGCACGTACCAACCCGAATGCGATGACGATCCTGTGCGCTATGGCATCGTGCACCAATTGGGCACGTTTTCATTGCTGACAGTAGCATTCCACGAATGGGCTGCGATCGCGCGCGACATGTGGCACGCACCCTGGCGGTTCAAACTGGGCTATCTGCTACGCAAACCGGGCTGGAGCCACGACGGCAGCCGCGAAACATCCGACACAATCCGCGCGCGGTGGCTGGCCGCGCAAAGCAAAGACTGACACGCCGACCCAAACCACCCCGCCCGTCATCCCGGGGTTAATCCGGGATGGCGGCAGGGCACAGATTATCCCACCATTCAACTCGCCAGCCGCAACCCCGTCGCCACGCTTTCGACAGGCTGATCGGGCCAGATGCCGCGCGTGTCGTACACCGCTTTGCCTTGCCGTTCGGCCAGCGGCACCACCCGGAACACGTCGTGATCGACCAGCACGATCAGCACGTCGCAGGTTTCCAGCGCCGTATCGATATCGATCAAGCCGGCGCCAGTATCGGCAAATTCCTTCGGCAATTCGCCCGCATAAGGCTCGACGATTTGCACCCGCTCACCAAACCGGCGGGCAATGCGCGCCGCCACGAACCGCGCCGGGCTCTCACGGAAATCGTCGATGTTGGCCTTGAATGCCAGGCCGAGGCAGGCGATTTTCGCGCCCGGATGCGCCTCGATCAGAGCCACCGCATGATCTATGACATGGTGCATCTTGGCATCGTTGACCCCACGCGCAGTGCGGATCAACGGCGTATCGTCCGGCGCGCCATGGACAATGAACCACGGATCGACCGCAATGCAGTGCCCGCCCACGCCGGGGCCGGGTTGCAGGATGTTGACGCGCGGATGGCGGTTGGCCAGCCGGATCACTTCCCAGACGTCCAGGCCCATGCGATCAGCCACGATCGACAGTTCGTTGGCAAAGGCGATGTTGACATCGCGATAGGCGTTTTCGACCAGCTTGGTCATTTCCGCCGCGCGCGCATCGGTGGTGATGCAGGCGCCACGCACAAACCGTTTGTAAAACGCCAGAGCCTTGCGCGCGCAGCGGGGTGTGATGCCGCCAATCGACCGATCGTTGTTGGCCAATTCTTCCAGAATGCGACCAGGCAACACGCGCTCGGGGCAATAGGCAATCGCCACATCGGGCGTTTCGCGGGTTTGCCCGGGGAATTTCAGATCGGGGCGCAGTTCGGCCATCAAATCGCGCATCGCCTCAGTCGTACCGACTGGCGAGGTGGATTCGAGGATCACCGCATCGCCCGCTTTCAGCACACGCGCCACTTCGCGCGCAGCCGCCATCACATACGACACATCGGGCGTATGATGCCCGTCTTTGGCAAACGGCGTAGGCACTGCGATCACGAATATGTCGGCAGGTTCGATCACCGTCGATGCCCGCAGCAGCCCGCGCTGCACCACACCGCGTACCAAGCCGTCCTGATCGACTTCCTCGATATGGATATCGCCGCGGTTGATCGTGTCAACCACATGCTGGGTGACATCCAGCCCCAGGACGGGGCATCCGGCGCGCGCAATTATCGCTGCGGTGGGAAGGCCGATATAGCCCAGGCCAACCACACAGACTTGTGGCTTTGTTTCACCCTGCATTGGCAATCAGCTCCATAATTCGCTGGGCCGCCTGGCCATCACCAAACGGATTGTGTGCCCGCGCCATCGCGGCATAGGCGTCTTTATCGTCGAGCAGCGTGAAAATTTCGGTAACGATGCGCGCCGGATCGGTCCCGACCAGCCGCGCGGTGCCCGCTACCACACCTTCGGGTCGCTCGGTGGTTTCGCGCATGACCAGCACCGGCTTGCCCAACGCAGGCGCTTCTTCCTGCACGCCACCGCTGTCAGTCAGCATGATCTCGGACATTGCGAGCAACCGCGCAAAATGGGGATAATCGAGCGGCTCGATCAGCGCGACGTTGTCAAGCCCGGCCAGTTCGGCCTCCATCACGCGGCGCACATTGGGATTGGGATGGACCGGAAAGATCAGCGCCACATCGGGGCGCTCCGCGATCGTGCGGATCGCGCGCGCAATCGCTTCCAACCCGCCACCAAAATTTTCGCGCCGATGGCTGGTCACGCCAATGATGCGCCGCCCTGCAAAGCGTGCCTCAAGCGCACCCAGCCCGGCGGCCAAAGCGGGTTCGGCAGCGATTCGCGCGGTTACCCATTGCAACGCGTCGATCACGGTATTGCCGGTCACGTGAATGGCCTCGCCCGCGACGTTTTCGGCGCGCAACGCGGCGGCCGACGTTTCGGTCGGCGCACAATGCAGCGCCGCGATCGCACCAATGATCTTGCGGTTCACCTCTTCGGGCCAAGGGTGATAAATATTGTGACTGCGCAGTCCCGCCTCGACATGGGCGACGCGGATCTTGCGATAATAGGCTGCCAGTGCGCCCGCCATCGCGGTCGCCGTATCGCCCTGCACCACCACCCAGTCGGGCGACACTGCGTCCATTACCTGGCCCAGCCCGGTCAGCAACGCTGCTGTCAACCCATCAAGGGTCTGATCGGGCCGCATCAGGTCGAGATCGAAATCGGCGGCAATTCCCGCGATCTCCATCACTTGGTCCAGCATGCCGCGGTGTTGCGCCGAAATGCAGACTTTCACCGCAAAGCGCGGATCGGCACGCAAGGCGTGAACAACGGGAAACATCTTGATCGCTTCGGGCCGGGTGCCGAAAATGATCAGTACGGTTTGGCGCGTGGATCGGCTGTTCATGGCCTTCGGCTTAGCAGGATCGAGTTAATCCAACCATAAATCGAGGCGTGTTTTTGGGGGACGAAATGCCATGCCCAAACCGATCAGGCGTCTTGTCGCACGACGCGAAGGCCCTTGTCGGTGGGCGTAAATATCCGCCTTTTGTTTCAGTTCTGCCCGTTCGGAGCAGGCCTCCGGCAAGTCGGATTAAGCGGACTCGCAAAATGTCGGCACTTGCGCTCTGCCGTACGCCACAATCATGAT
>CAIPWG010000407.1 GCA_903868655.1 uncultured Sphingomonadales bacterium | reverse complement strand
CTGGTGTTGGTTCGGGCTTGGGTGCCGGTTTGGGCTTGGGTTCCAGTTTGGGCCTTGGCTTGGCGTCAGGCTTAGGCTCGGGCTTGGGTTCCGGCTTGGGCTTGGGCTTGGGCACAGTCTTTGCCACGGGCTTTAGTTCGGGCTTGACCACGGGCCTGGGCACTGTCGGCAAAGGCTGATCGGCCTGATCGGGTTCGCCGAGGTCCGGTGCCAGATCGGGTGCGGCTTGTGCATCAGGTTTGGGCGAAACCGCCTGATCGGCCACAGCATCGGCAAGCGAGACGGTCATGCGTTGCGGCGGCGGCTCGACTTTGCGACCAAGCGGCGACAGCACGAGCACCGCAATCAACGCGGCGTGCGCCGCAATCGCGACACACAGGCCCAAGACCTCTTCGCCGCTAAGGCTGTAGGGTGATCGCGCAAGCATCCCGGATCAGCCCCTAAGGCGCCTGAACTGAACCGTTGGTGACCAGCGAAATCGATTTGAAACCGGCTGCATTCAGTTCGCCCATGACAGCAATCACCCGGCCATAATCGAGATGCCGATCGGCGCGCAGCGTCACCAGCGGCAGTTTGTCGCCGGCTTCGTGCGCGGCAGTCGCCAGCCGTTCGGTCAACTCACCCGGCGCCAGTTCCTGAGAATCGAGAAACACACGCCCTGCCCCATCCATGCTGATAGTGATCGCGTGCGGCTGTTCTTTCAGTGCTTCGGCCTTGCTGTCGGGCAATTCGATCGGCACGCCCGCAGTCAGCATCGGGGCCGTGACCATGAAGATGATCAGCAGCACCAGCATTACATCGACCAAGGGCGTCACGTTGATATCGGACATCGGGGCACCACGCCCTCGCCCGCGACGACGGTGGCCGCCAGCGCGACCGGAGGCGAGATTCATCGCCATTATTGTTCCAGTTCGCGGCTGAGCGTGGCGTGGAACCGGTCGGCAAAGCGGAACAGCCCGGTTTCAAACGCGTTCACGCGAAACGAAAAGCGGTTGTAAGCCACAACCGCCGGGATTGCCGCAAAAAGTCCGATCGCTGTAGCAAACAGGGCTTCGGAAATCCCCGGCGCCACCACCGCGAGCGACGAATTCTGCATCGCGCCAATCCGGAAAAAGCTGTCCATGACACCCCACACTGTGCCGAACAGGCCCACGAAAGGGGCGACAGAGCCAACAGTCGCCAGAAAATTGAGCCGCCTGGCCAGCCGATCGCTTTCCTCCGTCACGGCTGCGTCCATCGCCGAAGACAGCCGCTGACGGGTCCCATCGCGATCGACCGCCTTGCCGGCAGTCGAGCGTCGCCATTCAGCCAGCGCAGCCGCCACCACGCGCGCCGTCGGGATGTCCTTTTTGCCCTGCTCCTTTTGATAGGCGTCGATATCGCGCGCGCTCCAGAAGCCTTCTTCGTATTTGCGGCACCGCGCGCTGGCTGTGCGCACTCGAAATACAAAGCCGACAATGATCATCCACACCCACACCGATGCAAACAACAGGCCCCCGATCACGGCTTCAACAACGACATCGGCGTGCAGAAACAGTTCGACCGGATTGAGCCGGGTCGGCGCGCCGATGGCGCCTGCGGCAAGCACTTGGAGCATCATGTGCTGATTTTCATCCTTGTTTTCATGAATTGTCCGGCGAAAGTGCGCGAAATGCCGCGACCCAGGCCGCGGGCTGACGTTTGGGGCGTCCGCTGGGTGCAACAAACGCCACGCGCACCGCGGCGCTGCACAACAGTTCTTCACCGCGCCACGCTTCCTGCACCAGACGGCATGTCGCAGGCGACACGTCGGCAACGCGACTGACCAGCAACACCGCATCTTCGAGCCGCGCAGGTTTCAGATAACGCAATGCGAGATCGGTCACCGCATAAGCTCCTTCTCCGCCGTCATAGGCTCCGCGCTGGTCGATCCCCACCAGCCGCAGCATGTCGGATCGGGCGCGTTCGAACCAGCGCAAGTAATTGGCATGATAGACCACACCCGACAGGTCGGTATCCTCAAAATAGACCCTGACGGCGAAGAGATGCCGTGTGCCGTCGAAACAGCCTGATGGGGGTAACGGAGCCTGCATGAATGCTTCAGTAACCGCTCGCGCAGCGCAAGGGCAAGGCCGGGTTAACCGTATCGACCCGAATTTCGCAGCAATCAGCGGACCAGCATAGGCCCCAGCGGACGGCCGGCAAACACATGGACATGCAGATGCGGCACTTCCTGATGGCTGTCGGTGCCGGTGTTGGCCAGCAGACGGTACCCCGGTGCCACCAGTCCGGCGTCGCGCGCAACATGGCCCACCGCGCGCACGAACCCGGCGATCTCGGCTTCGCTGGCATGCTCCGAAAAATCATCCCAGCTGACGTAAGCGCCCTTTGGAATGACCAGAACATGGGTGGGAGCCTGCGGATTGATGTCGTGAAAGGCCAGCGCCCAGTCATCTTCATAAACTTTGCGTGCCGGAATTTCACCGCGCAGAATCCGCGCGAAAATATTCTGATCATCATAGGCCTGGGTGGCATCAACAGCCATGATCAGGAACTCCTGCTCGCTTTTTCAACAATTCCGGAGGTGCCTTCGCGCTGTGCCAGTTCGCCCAGCACCGCATCCAGCGCGATACCGCGCGCGCCCAGCAAGACGAGCACGTGAAACACCAAATCGGCCACTTCGCCAGTCAGTTCGGCATCATCGCCCGTAAGCGCGGCAATGACGGTTTCGGTCGCTTCTTCGCCCACTTTCTGCGCAATCTTGCCCAGCCCCTTGGCGTGCAGCCGCGCGACATAGCTCGATTGCGGATCGCCAGCGAGGCGGCCGGCAATCACCGTTTCAAGACGGGCGAGAATTTCGGCGTGATCCATCATCTTGCGGCATGGCGACGGCGTCTCGCATCGTCAAGCGCGAAGGTCATCGCACCGACAAAGCCATCGTTCTTGCCCGACCAACGCCCGACTGGCACCTACGAACCACCCACATTGTTCGACAAACAACACAGGCGCCGGATTGACGCGCCGAAGGTTTCGAACGAAACCGTCACAAAGTTCACAAGTCCTTGGAGTATGTTTCGATGCGCAGGATCCTTTATACTGCCCTCGCCGGTACAATGTTGGCCGCATCCTCTGCTGCCCTGGCCGAGCCAGCCGCAGCCGACAAACCGACATATGGCGCCTTTGGCTTTGATACTGCGGGTATGGATCCGGCTGTGGGCGTAGGCGACAATTTCTTCGATTATGCCAATGGCGGCTGGGTCAAAGCGACCACGATCCCGCAGGACAAGTCCGATTATGGCATGTTCAGCGTGCTTGATGACTTGTCGAAGTCCCGCACGCAGGCCATTTTGAAGGGTGAGCTTGCCAATCCGGCCAGCCGCATCGGCAATGCTTATGCCAGCTATCTCGACCTCGCGACGGTCGAGGCGAAAGGACTGAGCCCGATCAAGCCATGGCTCGACCAGATCAAGGCCCTGTCGGACAAGGCCGGTTACCCGGCGTTGGTAGCACAGGCAGCGCGCAACGGCGTAGGCGGCCCGTTCCGGTTCCGCGTCGGTCAGGATGACAAGGACCCTGAAACTTATGTGATCGGCCTGTCGCAAGGTGGGATCGGCTTGCCCGACCGCGATTACTATCTGATGGACAGTGCAAAAATGGCCGCCACGCGCACAGCTTATGTCGCGCATCTGGCCAAGCTGTTTGATCTGGCCGGCGAAGCGAACGGCATGGCGCGTGCAACCGCGGTGATGGCTCTGGAAACCGAGATCGCCAAAGCGCACTGGACCCGCATCGACAGCCGCGACGCCGACAAGACGTACAACCGGATGACTATGGCGCAACTGGCCGCTGCGACGCCGGGGTTTGATTTCGCCGCGATGTTCAAGGCGGTAGGGCTGTCGCCCAGCTATGTGCTGGTCAGCCAGCCTTCGGCATTTACCGCAGAAGCGAAGCTGATCGCGGGCGCAGACCTCGCCGTGCTGAAAGACATGCTGATGCTGCGCAGCCTTGATGGCTATG
>CAIPWG010000406.1 GCA_903868655.1 uncultured Sphingomonadales bacterium | reverse complement strand
TGCGCGGTCATACGGTGGCGATATCGGTCTGGTTGGCCGGATGCCCGGCTTTTACGCGGTGTTCGTTGGCGGCGACTTTGTCGGCACTCGCCTCTCGTTCAAACTGCATGAACGCGTGGCCGAAGCAAAGATTGGCGAGTCGCTTGCGCCGTTGTTCCAAGCCTTCTCAACACAGCGTTTGACAGGTGAAGAGTTCGGTAACTTTTGTCATCGTTTGGGGCTTGAGGCGCTTAAAGCCCTGGTCTGATTTTGACATGTAACCCGCGCTTATCCGCCTTGCGCTGAGCAAGTGCGGATCGGGCGGGCTGTCATCAAAGCTTCATCAAACTGCAATCATGCCGTCTTCGGTCCCGAGTAAGTTCCGGCCCGTTCACGAAGTCAGGCTGGGGTGTTCCTAGCTTGGTTTCACGCAGGTTGGATTTCCGACCGCGACTGCATGGAGGTTTCATGAAACTCGCATCCACGGCTTTGGCAATTGCGCTGGCAGGCATTTCGTTTGCAGCCCAGGCGCAGCAAATCACCGGCGCAGGCTCCAGCTTTGCCGCCCCAATCTACGGTAAATGGGCCGAAGCAGCTTCAACCGCCACCAACACCAAACTGAACTACCAGGCTATCGGTTCGGGCGGCGGCATCAACCAAATCAACAATCGCACGGTTGATTTCGGTGCGTCGGACATGCCTGTGAAGTCTGCTGACCTTGAAGCCCACAAACTGCTTCAGTTCCCCACCGCCATCGGTGGCGTGGTGATCGCCGTCAACCTTCCGGGCGTTGAGACCAACAAGCTGAAGTTGACCGGCGAACTGCTTGCTGAAATCTACCTCGGCAAAATCACCAAGTGGAATGATCCACGCTTGGTTGAGATGAACCGTGATATTGCGCTGCCAAACATTGCGATCGCGCCAGTTTATCGTGCAGACGGCTCGGGCACGACCTTCGTGTTCACCGATTACCTGTCGATGATCGACCCAACCTGGAAGTCGTCTGTCGGTGCAGCCACGTCCGTCAAATGGCCGGTTGGCAATGGCGCCAAGGGTAGCGACGGCGTTGCGGCAACCGTGCGTCAGGTTAAGGGCGGCATCGGCTACGTTGAAAGCGCCTATGCCACGCTGAACAAGCTCACCACCACCCAGATGCGCAACAAGGCTGGCAACTTCGTCACGCCGGACATGGAAAGCTTCGCGGCAGCCGCCGCTTCTGCGGATTGGTCTGTGGTGAAGGATTTCGCCATCGACTTGAACGACGCGCAGGGTGCCAAAAGCTGGCCGATCGAATCAGCCACTTTTGTGCTGCTGCCAACCGATGCAAAGGATCCGGCGCAGAGCAAGGCAGTCGTGAAGCTCTTTGACTGGGCTTTCACCAACGGCAACAAAATCGCCACCGACCTGCTCTACATCCCGCTGCCAGCCGCTGTGCAGGCTGCCATTCGTTCGGCTTGGGCTGCCCAGATCAAGGGTTGATTTGGATTGTTGGAGAAACCGGGGGGCGGGTGACCGTCCCCTGGTCGCTATTTTAAATATGCCCACCCAACTGCTGCAGCGAACGGAACCTTCCCGTGTCTGATGCCGTATCCCGTCCCGCACTATCATCGTCCATCGGCGACAAAATCTTCGCTGTTCTGGCGCGTTCTGCGGGCATCCTGGTGCTTGTGTTGCTGGGCGCAATCATTGTCTCGCTGTTTCGTGGCGGTCTGCCAGCGTTTCAAGCTTACGGCTTTGGCTTTATCACCAATGTAGATTGGGACCCTGTCGCCGAGATTTACGGCG
>CAIPWG010000405.1 GCA_903868655.1 uncultured Sphingomonadales bacterium | reverse complement strand
TGCTCAACGATACGACCGGGCGCTGGAGCTGGAACTTACAGATATACGGGCATGCCTTCTCTGCCTATCGCGGCACGCTGGGCACGCAGACCACCTTCGGCGTTGCGCGCAATGACCAGCATACCTCGGTGATGGGCTTCAACGATTCACCCACACCAAACTGGATATGGGCTTCCGTCCTGGCAGCTTCCGCCGCAGTCAGCGTGCGCGCCGACCCTGGTTTACCAATGCAGACAATTGTGTTGCAGGGCGTGCTGGCACCTCCGCTGCAGTCGCGCTTCGTGCTCAGCGATCGCAATACGCTGCTTTTCGATGGCATCAGCACTTTCACCGTGGACGATGCGGGTGTGGTGCGCATCGAGAACCTGGTGACCACCTACCAGAAGAACGCATTCAGCCAGCCGGATAACAGCTACCTGGAGATCGAAACCATGTTCACGCTGGTTTACGTGCTGCGCTACATGCGCACGCTGGTGACCAGCAAGTATGCGCGCATGAAGCTCGCCGCAAACGGAACGCGTTTTGCGCAGGGCTCGGCTGTTGTTACCCCTAACACCATTCGCGCCGACCTGATTGCCGCCTATCGCCAGCTCGAATTCCAGGGGCTTGTGCAAAACGGCGATGCCTTCAAGGCCGGCCTGATCGTGCAACAGAACGCCAGCAATCCGAACCGTGTCGACGTGTTGTGGCCCGGAACCCTGATCAACCAACTCCGGATTTTTGCGCTGCTCGCACAATTCCGTCTGCAATAAGGAGACTAGAACATGGCAGATACAACGAATCGCCTGGCCGGCGTTGCTTACCTGAGTGTCGACGGACAAAACTATATGTTGTCTGGTGACCTCAGCTACAGCGTTTCCAAGGTATCCCGCGAAACGCTGGTGGGACAGGACCGGGTGCACGGCTATAGCGAAAAACCGCACGCCGGTTTCATCGCCGGGTCATTCCGTGATGCGGGTGGGCTGACGGTCGCCAACTTCAATGCCATGACCAATGTATCGGTGGTGGCGGAACTGGCAAACG
The DNA here is from genome assembly GCA_903868655.1 of uncultured Sphingomonadales bacterium. Lineage (GTDB taxonomy): Bacteria > Pseudomonadota > Alphaproteobacteria > Sphingomonadales > Sphingomonadaceae > Novosphingobium. The sequence goes on along the minus strand of CAIPWG010000405.1, from coordinate 783 downwards.
GAAAAACCATCGTCGGTCGCAACATGTGGACGGTGGATGCGCAGGAAGTCAAAACGGCCGAAAGTACATTTGAGGTCAAGTGGGAAAGCATCAGCGTCGAAGAGGCATAAGCAAATGGAAAACCAAACCAACGAAATAGTTCCGGCGCCGATGGAAGAAGAAAAGACCATCACTCTGCGCAAGCCAGTCAAGATCGGAGACATCATTTACGATCACCTGGATCTGCGCGAGCCGACTGCCAAGGAGCTGGCGGACGCAACCAAGGCCGGAAACGACATAGAGGTCGCCATTGCGTTGATCTCCCGCATTGCCAAGGTGCCACGCACCGTCGGTGAGCAATTATGCCAACGTGACCTGAAGGAAGCCTCCAGTTTTTTCGACCGTTTCAACATGGAGCCCCCACCAACTCCGGAGACGTTATCGCAGAACTGACCAAGTTCTACGGTTGGGGCCCGCGTGATGCCTGGTCGCTTACGTGGACCGAGTTGGAATGGTGGCGGAAACAAATGTTGCGAATGATTGAGGCGGTAAAGGAATCTTGATGGCAAATAAATTCCAGATCACGATCAGCGCGGTCGATCAGGCCACCAAAGTCGTGCGCGGCATCAAGAATTCGTTCTCCGGCATCGTGCGGCCCATTTCCAACATCCGGAAGTCCGTTTCCGGCCTGGGTAAAGAAACGGGCATCAGCAGCATGATCGGCCGCTTCGCCAAACTCGGAAAAAGTGGCGCCGAGGTCGGCAGTAAACTTGGAGTTATGACCGGTCCGATGGCCGCCATCGG
>CAIPWG010000404.1 GCA_903868655.1 uncultured Sphingomonadales bacterium | reverse complement strand
GTGCCGCCGTATCGGCTGGCGCACATGCACGCATTGCTGCGCGCGCGTGGGTTTTACGATGGGTTCGATGTAATCTCTAACGGGTATGTCGAAGTCGTGCGACGCGCCACACGCGTCTGATTTCTACGTATATTTCCAGTGTCGAAGCGGCAGGAATTGCAAACCATGAATCGCTAGGTGTTATCCCGCAGATACCTAAGGCGGAACCGACCCATGAGCGAATTGCTGATCCATTCGATGGCCGAATTCGGTGAGCTGATCCTGCAGACGCTCGACCTGGCCGGTGCCCAGACTGTGGTCGAAATAGGCGCAGAATTCGGTGGCATGACCCAGCCACTGGCCGATTTCTGTGCGCAGAGGGGTGGCAATCTGATCGCGATCGACCCCACCCCTGCCCCCGCTTTCGTTGAGTGGGCACAGACACAACCGCACGTTCAGCACATCGCCCAGCCGAGCCTCGATACGCTTGACGCAATGTCAGGAATTGACGCCTGGTTGATCGATGGCGATCATAACTACTATACCGTTTTCCACGAGCTCATGCTGATCGACGCACAATGCCAGCGTGAAAGCCGGCCACTGTTGGCGATATTGCACGATGTCGACTGGCCCTGCGCTCGACGTGACATGTATTATGCCCCCGATCGCATCCCCGAAGAATTTCGGCAGCCTTGCGCGCACGATGCCGGTATCACGCTCGACGATGCAGGGTACCGGGTGGACCGTGGCTTTCGTGGCGCGGGCCAATTTGCCTGGGCGTTGCAGGCCGGCGGCTCGCGCAACGGTGTGTTGACTGCGGTCGAAGATTTCTGTGCACAAGCCGAAGTGGGTGGCAGAAGTCTGCTCTATGCGCATGTGCCGGCGGTGTTCGGGCTGGGTATTTTGTTCGACGCATCAGCGCCTTGGGCCGAAAGTCTGGCCAACGCGGTTGTACCGTATCACAACAACGCCCTGCTGGCGAAGCTGGAGCGCAATAGATTGCGCAATTACCTGACCGTACTCGACTGGCAGGACGGCTTTATAACTCGGCCCTGATCGGCAAAAGAAAACGCCGAAGGCTCATGACCTTCGGCGCTCCCTCCTGGACCAGCCCCGTTTACCGGGACCGATCCCCCCAAACCTACCTTAGAACTTCACGCCGGCTGCGACGCCAAAGCGGCGCGGATCGAGAGCGAAGACGTTGGTGAACAATCCCGACGACTGGTCGGTGACATATTCGCCCGTGATTGCATTGCTGTTGGTCAGATTTTCAACAAACGCACGCAGATACCATTTGTGCCCGGGCCCATCGAGTTGGACCTGCGCATTGATCTGCACATACGATGGAACCGCGTTTACCGGGCCGTTGAATACGCTACCGGTCGATTCCCCCGTGTAGTGCAAATCGACGCGCGGGGTCAGCATCAGGCGATCAATCGGGATTTCATATTGAGCACCGATAGTGACCTTATAATTTGGCGCGCCCGGCAACTTGTTGCCTTTGATATTGACCGGAATGCCCGAGGTATAGACCGTGATCCCCTTGGGATCGAAGCTCAGACCAGCAGCAGAAGCCACGCTCTGAAGAACGGAGCAGATCGAATAAGCTCCTGTTGAAGCAATCCCGCCGCCTGCCGGGAATGGTGTCGTACCTTGCAGCAGAGCGCTGGCTGGCACGACGTTACCGCTCGCCTGGTTCTTGGCCAGAGTGGCACCGTTGATAATCTGATTGGCCGTATCCACGAAGGCATTCACCCCTGCCGCATTGCCCGCTGTGTTGGGCGCAACAGCGCAGTTCGAGCCGTTGGACAGGTCCTTGATGATCACCGCATCGGAGCGGCCACCACCAAAATTGCGCGGGTTGGAGAAGTACTGATCACCCGCCACTTCGGTATGCAGATAGCTCGCCGAAATGTTGACCGTGAACTGCCGGATCGGACGCAGCACCGCTTCAGCCTCGATACCATAGACATGCGCATTGACGTTTTGGTCAACCGAGGTCCGCGCAATGATGCTCGACAACTGCAAGTTTTTGTAATTGTAGTAGAACCCGGTCAGGTTCAGCACCAGCTTGCCGTTGTCGAAAGTGTTTTTCGAACCCACTTCAAACGCGTCGATCGATTCAGGCAGGAACGTTGTCGGTACTGAAATCCCCGCATCGGCAGCTGACAATGGAGGGTTGAAACCACCCGCCTTGTAACCGCGTGAATACGAGAAGTAGAGCAGGTTGTTGGGCGTAATCTGCCAATCGAGCACAGCACGGCCAGTCACCGCAGAAAATGATCCCGATTGAATTGCATTGGGCACAGCCGTTGTCAGAGCAGACGAGGCGTCCGCAGTGCCAAAGGTGGTCGGCAGGTTGAACGTAAATGTATGCGCAGAAACCAGTTTCTGGTCATTGTTGTAGCGCAGACCAACGGTCATCTTAACTTTATCGCTAAACTTGTAGTAGCCTTCGCCAAAAATTCCGTACGAATTTGTCCGGAAATAGTTGGTGTTGTTATCATAGAACGGCGTCGCGAGATAAACCGGCGGCCCACCAGCACCAAGGGAACCAAGCGTTCCCGCAATACCCGCAAAATAATCCAAGCCGAAGCTGTTCACATAATAGTCATTATAGGCGACTTTGTAATGCGAGTAGATGCCGCCCACGAGAAAATTGAACGGCCCGGCGAATTTTGACGAGAAGATCGCTTCTGCCGACCAGCCTTTTGTAACTTCGTCGGATCGGTCAAACTG
>CAIPWG010000403.1 GCA_903868655.1 uncultured Sphingomonadales bacterium | reverse complement strand
TCCGTCGGCGCAAGTTTTCCAGCCAGCCGGTCTTGCCCCGTGCGGGACGACGCAACAGCGTGATGAACTGGTCGTTGACATACATCTGCCCATCGGTGAGCCGATCGCGCCAGCGCGCGTCAATCAACGTCGACAGCGGATCATCGAAGGTTCCGGCAAAATCCACCGCGACTCGCCGCCGCACAATGTGGTGGCCAAACACGAACCGGGCATCAAGGCCTGCGCGCAGCCACACATCGCGTTGCGCCGCATGCGCGTTGATTTCTGCCGTATGCGCCGTCTGCGCCGACCAGCCCGGCACATGCAGCGCCACCAACAACGATCCGTCGCGCAAGGCGAGCAGGTGGCTGCCCTCCAGCCGGGCATAGGGCAAGCGATCGCCCGCGCGGGCCTCGCGCTTGCGCCATAGCGCCAGCGGTCCTGTTTCACGGGGCATAGGAATTGCAACCCCAATGGCGCCACCCCGGCACCCGCGGGCAAAGCCGCACTTTGGTCAGCCACAAATCAAATACTCGCGGTTCGCGCAGGGCCGCCAGATAGCCGGCCCCGTGGACCAGAACCGCTGCGCCCAGCGACCAGAACGTCCGCGTGATCAGGAACACTTCGGTCGTGATCATCAGGTTGATAATGAAAAAGCTGTACGTCACGCCCGCAAACATCTGCGGCCGGGTAAGGGGCTTGCACAGGCGGGGGCGGACCAGATCCATCTCAGCCAGCGGCCTGACGAATGCCCGACACGATGGCAGACGCGCCAAACAGGATGAAACAGCCCAGAATGACCGTAATGCCCATGCGCCAATTCAGTCGCCCGGTCAGCATCATCAACCCGCAGGCGGCCACCGCCATGACTGCGACGGCTGTGGCAACATTGCCCAGCAAAGTGCCTTGCAGCCACAACAGGGCGGCAAGGATCGGCCCCGATCCTTGCGGATCGGCGGCGGCCTGCGCCAGTGCGCGACCCGGCATCAGGGCAACAACGGCAACGAGGCCAAGGGCGGAACGCGACATGCAGGTCATCTCCCAGAAGTGGATTGCGCAGCCAGCCGCGCCATGATTGCCGCGACATAGCCGCGTGTTTCGGCAATGGGGGGCACTTTGCCCGCCCGGGCCACCCGGCGTGGCCCGGCGTTATCGGCCGCCAGCGCCAGTTCCAGGTTGCCATGAAAGGTATTCACCAAGTGCCGCAGATACCGCGCCCCGGCCGCCACATTTTCCACCGGATTATCCGGGTTGGCGCCCATGTCACGCGCGGTCTGCGGCATCAGTTGGGCCAGACCACTCGCGCCTTTGGGTGAGACTGCACCGGTGCGCCACCGGCTTTCCTGCCAGATCAGTGCTTCGATAATCGCCGGTGACAAGTCATATTGTGCAGACAGGGCGGCGATCGTGCCACGCCAGGCCACGGGCATTGTGCTGTTGCGTGGTGTTGCAGGGCGCATGGTGTGCGGCTGGGCCGGGCCGCCGCTGATCCATTGCGCCCCGTTTTCATCAACCGCCATAACATCGGCGCGCACGGTTGCAGGCACAGCCAAGGCCACAGCCAAACCGCCGAGGATCAGCGACGCGGTGGGAATCTGCATGGATCGGCGCATCGGCAAGACATGCCACAGGTGGCACGGTGGGGCGCAATGCAATTTGATCACGAAAACGTTTTTTGCGTGGACAACCAACCCGGGTGGCCTTTGATGACAGTGCATGCGCGACAGCGAAGCAAATGCACGTTTCCCAAACGGATCTTGTTCCGCGCAGTTTGCCAAGACCAGCCCATGTCCTCGGTATGTGTGCGCGTTTTCCCTTGGTCAAATTCGGGAAAATACTTTAATTTCCCGTATCTTAACGAAATGGTGGCTCGTTGAACGCGCGCAATTTGCGCGAATGCAACCGGGCGCCCTGCTGGCGCAGCAATTCGCACGTGGTCGTGCCAATGGCGAGGTGCGCCGCAATGGCTTCTTCGTAAAACCGGTTGGCTTGCCCGGGCAGCTTGATTTCGCCATGCAATGGCTTGTCCGATACGCACAGCAAGGTGCCGTAGGGCACGCGAAAACGATAGCCCTGCGCAGCAATCGTTGCCGATTCCATGTCGATGCCAACTGCACGCGACAGGCTGAGCCGCCGTGCCGAATGCGAAAAGCGCAGTTCCCAGTTGCGATCGTCGGTGGTGACCACCGTGCCGGTGCGCATCCGCCGCTTCAAATCGGTGCCGCCCGTGCCGCTGACCGCCTCGGCCGCGGCCTGCAACGCGACTTGCACCTCGGCAATCGCAGGGATCGGGATTTCGGGCGGCAGCACCGGATCGAGCACGTGATCGTCGCGCAAATAGGCATGGGCCAGCACATAATCGCCGATTTGCTGGGTCGGGCGCAGGCCGCCGCAATGCCCGATCATCAGCCACGCTTCCGGGCGCAGCACTGCCAGATGATCGCAGATCGTTTTGGCATTCGACGGGCCGACACCAATATTGACGAGCGTGATGCCGGTGCCATCGGGCGCGATCAGGTGATAGGCGGGCATCTGGTGCCGCCGCCAGGCCGTATCCGACAACCGCGCGCGCGCATCGTCGGTCTGTTCATCGATCGACAGCCCGCCAGCCCCGGTCAGCGCGACATACCGTGTGCCATCAAGCTGTTTGCCAGCCCAATCCACGAATTCATCGACATAGCGGTGGTAATTGGTGAACAGGATATAGCGTTGAAAGTGTTCGGTGCGGGTGCCGGTGTAGTGTGCCAGCCGTGCCAGGCTGAAATCGGTGCGCAGCCCGTCAAACAGCGACAGCGGGATTGGTCCGTCCCCCACGATATAGTCGGCATCGGCAATTTCATCACCGATCGCAGCCAGGTCGGTAGTGGGGAAATGCCGCGCCAGATCCTGCGGCCGTACCACGCCGATTTCGGCGCCAAACGCCCCATCGAGCACATAAGGAAACGGAATTTCCTGCCGCGAGCGGTGGACGGTCAGCGTCACCTCGTAATCTTCAAGGATCAGCGACAGCTGTTCGCGCAAATAGGCCCCGAACAACGCCGGGCGCGTCACGGTGGTGGCATAAGTACCGCGCTGGGTCAGCCGTCCAAACGCGCGCCCGGTTGACAGATTGTCGGGATCGGTCGGCATGTCGATGCGCAATTCGGGATAGGCATAAGACCCGTCATCGCGGCGACTGGCAGGCGGCAGGGTGCCATGGGCGGCAAAGGCGGCAATGTCGGCGCGCAAAGTGGCAACGGCGGTGTCGTAAAGCCGGTTAAATTCCGCAAGGGCGGCGTTCAAGATGTCTTCGCGCTGGGTCATGCCCGCGGAACTATCGCGGTTTGGTGACGCTGCAAAGACCTTAGCGGCCGGTAACCGGGCTGGTTGCGGTTACTCTTCGAACACGTCTTTATTCGGCCGCAAAGGCGCAGCGCATGCCGCCCCAGTGGCGTCCCTTGACGGTGATCGCGCAAGAAATATGTTTCAGCAGCACAAACCGCCCGCCGCCCATGTCGCGGCGATAAATCGACAGCGCCATCGGTTCCTGACTGCGCCCTGCGGCCAGGCTTACCGGATCGTCCAGGATGCGACGGTTGCGACAATTGGCGGCATTACAGACCGGGTCCGGGCCTTGGGGTTTTGACACCTGCAAGTTGTTGGTCGGGATATAGCCGTTGCGATCGCACGCCGCGCAAAACTGGATGCGATTATCGGATTCGAGCAGCGGCTCTTGCAATGCAGGCAGCATTTTGTCGGTAAACAGAGTGTAGGGCAGCAAATATTGTTTCGGGTTGCTGCCCGGAATCTCGCGATAGTTTTCGCTGAACAGGTCGCCGAGCGTGATCTCTCCACGATCAATGGCAGCCTCGAACGTTGCTTCGATCTCACGCGCGACGGCATAAGTCGCCTCGATGATCGGGGTGTCGCGGGTTGGCACGTTGGATCTGGCAATGGTGCGCAGCAGCGTTTCGGCCACGCCGCTGATTTTGTTCAGGCCATCGGAGGCATCGCCAATTTCTGCCGAAGTGCTGATCAGCGCATTGCTGACATGGTTGATGACCCCATGAAGCCCCTCGAACGCCTGTTCGTGGCGGTTGGTCACCGTGATGATGGCGTCGGATTCATCCTTGATCTTGTGCAATGTTTCGGCAGCTTGCGAAGTCATGTCGATGATTGCTTTGCTGTCATCGTATACTTCGGTGGCCGTTCTGATGTTTTCTTCGCCTTGCGCGATCAACACGCGGGCCGAATCGTTGACCTGGCCCAGCGCCTTGTCAATTTCGCCGGTCGCATTCGATGTCTTGTTGGCCAACTGGCGCACTTCATGCGCAACCACGGCAAAGCCTTTGCCGGCGTCGCCTGCGCGTGCCGCCTCGATCGCGGCATTGAGCGCCAGCATATTGGTCTGCATCGCGATCGAACGAATATCGTTCGAAATATTGGCGGCATAGCTGAGCGAGGCCTGAAGATTGGTCAGCAAGGCGGCGGCATCGCGCACTGCCACAGTCAATTGCTGCGCCTTGGTCAGCGACGTGCGGACCTTTTCACTGGTTTCGGAAATATTGATCGCGGCATCGGCAATCGTGGTGGCAATATGCTGCATATTGCCATTGAGCGCCTTGGTCTCATGCGTGAAATTGACCGTCGAAATCTTCAACTGTTCCGCAGCGATGCGCCCGTCTTCACTCTCTTCAGTGATCTTGGCAGCATTGTTGGTTATCTCGTTGAGATAGATCGCCAGCTTGCTGACATGCGCATTGATATCTGACACGATCGTGGCGATGGCCACTTGCGGGGCGGCCGGTTCGGTCGGGTATTCTGTCTGTCCGCCCCACGGTGCTTCGCGGGGGATCTGGGCGAATTTTGAAGCCATGTCTTACCCCCTTGACGGCACACGAGAGACGCCCGCGCGCTGTCTGGAGCATCACGCATACGCGAACATGGCTTTCAATTCGGCAAGCTTGAGTAAGGGAATAACCGTAGTCGACGATTTTTCGGTGCGCGATGGTTTTTGCAGTTGCTTCGGCGCGTGCACCGCTGGTTGAGAGCAATGGGGTTTTCGATAACAAGCAAAGGCGGAAAGTGGTGGAAAGCCGCCGTTGCAAGGTGAGCTGCCTGCGTGCATTTACAAATTATCTA
>CAIPWG010000402.1 GCA_903868655.1 uncultured Sphingomonadales bacterium | reverse complement strand
GTATCGGCAACAGCGCCGGTGGGGGTAGCTTGCTGGGAGGGGCTGCAAGCCTGCTCGGGAACGTCAGCGGCCTTGATGTCCTCTGCCGAAATTGGCGAGGCGGCGGCGGCGAGAATGGCGAGCAGGGTCAGCATGGTTCATCTTGACCGGAGCAGTCTTGCGCTGGCAACCCTTATTTGCGCAATTGCCCGATAACAGGCTGTTTTCCATACAATTGCATAGCGCTCTAACAATAGGATCGGAACCGCACTGCCCTGTAAACCCTGGTAAACCCCATTGCCAAGTGCCCCGCCCCATGGGAGTTTAAGCCAAATTCTGTGGGATGATCGGCAATGGCAAATTCGGATATCATGCTGGCACGTCGTGTGGTGCTGGCGGCATTGGTTGGCACAGGCATTCTGGCACCGCTGGGCATCTCGGCCAGAGCGCAGGCCGGTATCGGCCTTGGTGGCTTGCTCGGCACCGCCTCGGACCATGCGCTGGACAAGCTGTCGCAGCCTGGCGGGTTTTACAACGACACCGCCGTGCGCATCGCGATGCCGGGTATCGGCAACAGCGCCGGTGGGGGTAGCTTGCTGGGAGGGGCTGCAAGCCTGCTCGGGAACGTCAGCGGCCTTGATGGCATGACGCACAAACTCAACGATGCCGCAGGCAATGCGGCCCATGCAGCCAAACCCGTGTTCCGCGCGGCGATCTCGCGGCTATCGTTGAAGGATGTACCCGGCATATTGAAACGCAGCGATGGCGGCACGCAGTTCTTGCGCCAAAGTGCGGGGGGCGAGCTTCACGATAAAATTCGGCCGCTGATCGATGCCGCCATGGTCGCGCTTGGCGCATATCACCAATTCGACCAGCTCAATGCGCAAGGCGGGCTTTTGGCCAAGCTCGGATTGTCACACGACAAACTGGGCAATTCGGTTACCGAACAGGCGCTGGGCGGTATCTACAAATACATGGGCGCCGAAGAGGGCAAGCTCCGGGCCAATCCCATGAGCGGGATTGGAGGCGCCGCATCAGCACTGGGCAGCATCAAGTTCTGATCCGATCGCGCCGTGAAACGTGTGGGTCACTGGCCAGGCAATTCCACAGGCTTGCCGTGCGGCGTGTGCCGGTAGGCGTGTTCCCAAGCCTTCTTGCGCTCGGCCAGGTCTGCCTCCGTAACCAGTCCGTGCGCGGTCAATAGCGCTTCGAGTGCGGCCACCCAATGCGTGTAATAGCGCGAACCATCCAGATCCGGTTCGCGCGCACGTTCGCATGACAAAGCTTGCGCCCACTCGGACCACGCAAATGCCCGCTCGGCGTGAAGCCGCAGCACCAAGGCGAAGGCTTGTGCTTGCCAAGGCTCGGCGAAAATCGGCCCTTGCGCGTCTTGCGGCAGCCCGGGCAGCTGGCAAGGATCAGGCACGGTCAAGGTACGGCTCCCACAGATCGAGACTGATCGTATCACCCGGGTTCGCTTCGGGGCCCCACAGTTCGCGGGCACGAAATCGCACCGTATAAAGCGGCTGAGGATTTTCGCCGCCATCATGGGCGTGGCTGTCGGGAAAAACATGCGCGCCGTGACAATGCGTAACCACG
>CAIPWG010000401.1 GCA_903868655.1 uncultured Sphingomonadales bacterium | reverse complement strand
TGGAAATTCAAGGGCGTGGCCCGTGTTGAAGGGGTCGTCGTGGCCGAAGCTATCTATTCTGCCATGATCTTGGATCGCCAGGCGTGACCGAGGCGATTATCCACCCGAGTGCGGTGGTCGAAACTGGCGCAAAGCTGGGCATCGATGTTGTTATCGGCCCTTGGTGCCATGTCGGAGCAGATGTGACCATCGAGGATGGCGTCCGCTTGATCAGTCATGTTGTGTTGGACGGTATCACACGCATTGGCGCTGGATCGGTTCTCTATCCCTTCGTCACGGTGGGCATGGCTCCACAGGACTTAAAATACAAAGGTGAGCCCACCCGCACCGAGATTGGTGCGCGGTGCCATCTGCGCGAACATGTCACTGTGCATCGCGGCACAATCACCGGTTCCGGCCTGACCAAAGTCGGCGATGACTGCCTCCTTATGGCATGCGTTCATGTCGCGCATGATTGCGAACTCGGCCATAATGTGGTGATCGCAAACAATGTGATGCTTGGCGGGCACGTTCATATTGGCCCCTATGCAGTGCTGGGTGGCGGAGCCGCGGTGCACCAATTCACCCGCATTGGTCGCGCGGCAATGATCGGTGGTATGGCTGGCGTGGTTGCCGATGTAATTCCATTCGGGACCGTGATCGGCAATCGCGCTTATTTGGCTGGCCTCAATATTATTGGTCTGCGTCGTCGTGGCTATGACCGTGCACAGATTAACGCTGTACGCGGTGCTTTCCGGCTGATGTTCATGGGGCCTGGCGTGTTCGATGATCGCGTGTCCGAAGCAAAGGCCTCTTATGGTCAGGAGCCATTGGTGATCGAGATGCTCGAATTCATCAGTTCGTGCGGCAAGCGTGGCCTCACGCATGCCTCAGCCGAAACTGCGGATGACGAAGCTGCCTGAACCCCGCACGCTGGGAATTCTTGCTGGCGGAGGGCCGTTGCCTGCTCAGGTTGCACGTGCGGCCCAAGCAGCAGGGCGAAAAGTTTTTTTGGTTGGCTTTGAGGGCTTTGCAGACAAGGCGCAGCTCGCTCCATTTTCCCATGAAATGATCCGCCTTGGTGCCGCTGGGAGTATCTTATCGGCCCTGCGACGCGAGGGTGTGCAAGATTTGGTGTTGATCGGTCCAGTGCGTCGACCGTCGATGCTTGATCTGCGGCCAGACGGCGAAGGCATGAAGATCGTTGGCCGCATTGGCCGTGCCGCGTTCAGCGGCGATGACGGCCTTTTGGCTGCGGTTGTCCGCGTCCTGGGCGAGGAAGGCTTCCGGATCCTCGGTGCACATGAAATTCTCTCCGAAGCCGTCGGGCCCAAAGGGCTGCTGACCAAAATTGGTCCAGATGCTCAAGCTCAAGCCGATATTGATCGCGCCATCGCGGTCACCAAAGCGCTTGGCGCGGTTGATGTCGGTCAAGGCTGTGTGGTGCAGATGGGCGTCGTCCTTGCGGTGGAGGCCATTGAGGGCACCGATGCGATGCTGGCGCGTGCCAAAGGGTTGGCGCGACCGGGCGTTGGCGGCGTGCTCGTCAAACTGGTTAAACCCGGCCAGGACCGTCGCGCCGATCTCCCCACAATTGGCCCCGACACGATTATCGGTTGTGTCGATGCAGGACTACGTGGCCTGGCGTTTGAAGCCGGTGGCACTCTTTTCACGGATCGAGACGCTATGATCAAAGCAGCTGATCATGCTGGGTTGTTCGTCATCGGTGTCGATCCCAAATAATGATCGAACCAAAAAGGGGGAAATAAGAATGCGCTTTCTACACACCATGCTCCGCGTCGGCGATCTGGAACGCAGCGTCAGATTCTATATCGACGTGCTGGGAATGAAAGAGCTTCGCCGTCGCGATGTACCGGATGGCAAATACACGCTGGTGTTTGTGGGTTATGAGAACAACCCAGAGCAGGCGGTTGTGGAACTCACCTACAATTACGGCGTTGAAAAATATGAACTTGGCTCAGCCTTCGGCCATCTGGCGATTGGCGTGCCAAATGTCGCCGCGACCTGCGAGGCAGTGCGCGCCAAAGGTGGCATGGTAACGCGCGAGGCTGGGCCGGTGAAATTCGGCACAACCATCATCGCGTTC
>CAIPWG010000400.1 GCA_903868655.1 uncultured Sphingomonadales bacterium | reverse complement strand
GCCGTCGGCGCGCGCGATCGCCGCACCCAGCGCTGCCCCGGTCGACAACAGGATGTCGTCTTGCGTCCCTTCACCGACCGAGACCCATTGCCCCGGAGCGACCACGGGTACACGGTCGTGAAATTCCGGTTCGCCAGCTTTGCCAAGCCGCAGATAAGACGGGCCCGGATTGGCGACCAGCCAGCGCATGCACGCACGGGTTTCCAGCGGATCCCCGGGTGCTGCGATGACCATATTGGGCATGCACCGCATCAGCGCGTAGTCCTGGACCGCGTGGTGCGAATAGCCCAGCGCACCATAAGAAACACCGCCGCCCACCGCGACCACAGTCACCGGAAGGCGGTGATGATCGACGTCGTTGCGGATTTGTTCGGCACACCGAAACGTCGGGAAATTGGCGATCGAATAGGTAAACACATGGTAGCCCTCGCTCGCCATGCCCGCAGCAAGCCCGGTCATGTTCTGCTCGGCGACGCCAGCATTGACGAACCGGTCGGGGAAACGATCGGCAAAGGGCTCAACCACGCTATAGCCCAGATCGCCAACGATCAGAGCGACATGATCGTGGGTTTCCGCCAGTGTTACCAACTCGTCGATGAACGCATTACGCATCAGGCTGGTCCATCTTCCCAGTGGTCAAGATTTCCGCAAGCGCAACATCCAGCAGTTCTGGCGTGGGATTGCGGTAATGCCACTCGACCTTGTTTTCCATGAAGCTGACGCCTTTGCCCTTGGTCGTGTGGGCGATCAGCATCCTCGGTTTGCCCATTTCCCAAGGCTTGGCTGCCAATGCACTGGCAAGCGCCTGATGGTCATGGCCATCAACCTCGCGCACGGCCCAGCCAAAGGCTTCAAACTTGGCGTGAAACGGCTCTAACCGCAGCGTATCGTTCACGGTGCCAAGGCTTTGCAATTTGTTGTAATCGATAATGCAAACCAGATTATCCAACTGGTGATGGGCTGCAAACAGCGCGGCTTCCCAATTGCTGCCTTCGCCCCATTCGCCATCGCTGGTCAGGACGACTGTGCGCCACGCTTTGGCTTGTCGCTTGGCGGCGAGCGCCTTGCCCGTGCCAAAAGGTAGACCATGGCCCAGCGCGCCAGTCGAAAATTCCACTCCGGATACTTTGTGGCTGATATGCGCCATCAACGCAGATCCATCGGTTCCATAGCTGTCCAACATGGCCGGGTCGATAAACCCTGTCTCTGCAAGCGCTGCGTAAACAGCAACACAAGCATGGCCCTTGGACAGGATGAAACGATCGCGATCCGGGTGTCGCGGTGCTGCCGCACTGACCCGCAAGGCCTGCCCGTACAGAACCGCCAGAATGTCGGCAATCGATAGCGCCGACCCGATATGCGACGCTTTCGCACGCGTTACCATGGTCAGCGCCTGCATGCGAATGCGGCGGGCCAGTAATTGCGTATCTTGCAATTCGGTCACAAGAAGAGGCACGTTTTCCATACCCCTAGATTTACCGAATATGGTTAAGATTAGCTCAACCAACCTGCATTATGGTTGAGCACATGCAGCATGAACACATCTCCACGAACAAGGATTGTGACCACCGCTCTTGCCCGCTTTGCGGCAGCGGCTCAAACCAGGCGGTGCCGTTTCTGTCCGATACTCGTGATGAAAGCCGGATCAGTTTGTCCAGCTTTGCCTCACGCAAGGTTCCGGAATATATGAGCCATGCGATGGTTCGCTGCATGGTTTGCGATCTTGCCTATGTTGATCGCCCACCCAGCGTGGCCACGCTCGCCGCCAGCTATCACGCTGCCGACTATGACAGCGCGCAAGAGGCAGAAGACGCAGCAGATACTTACGCACGCGCGATAAAGCCTGTGCTTGCGCAATTGCACGGTCGCGCATCCGTACTGGAGATCGGAACGGGCAATGCTGCCTTCCTTGAACGGCTTGGGGTCGAAGGTTTCAAGCAGTTGGTCGGAATTGAACCGTCACGCGCGGCAATCGCTGCTGCGCCTGCACACCGGGCAGCATGGATTCGCGAAGGCATATTTGTGGAGGCTGAATTTCGTCCTGAAAGCTTCGACTTGATTTGCTGTTTCATGACCCTCGAACATGTGCAGGATCCTGGCGCCATCGTTGCATCGGCGCATCGCCTGCTCAGGCCGGGGGGCGCTTTCGTCGCGGTCACGCATAACCGGCGCGCCTGGTTGAACCGGTTGCTGGGCAGACGCTCGCCGATCGTCGATATCGAACATATGCAGCTTTTTTCGGCCATGAGCGCGCAGCAGATATTGCGAACCAACGGATATGGTTCGGTTGGCGGCACAAGTTTCAGCAACAGCTATCGGCCCAGCTACTGGCTGCGGCTCATGCCCATTCCCGGGCGCCAGAAGCAAACGCTGATCAATCGGTTGAAAGGATCATGGCTTGATCGGCGGCACATAACCGCCAATGTTGGCAATTATATGAGCTGGGGTTTCAAACACACCTGACCTGTTATCCCTTGCTGCGTGCCAGTTTCCGGATATCCGCACTGTCGTGGACGCGCCGCCCTCGCCCGGGCTGGCCCGCCAAGGCATAAATTGCTGCCGCCACATCGTGCGCGTGGGCCGAACGG
>CAIPWG010000399.1 GCA_903868655.1 uncultured Sphingomonadales bacterium | reverse complement strand
CGGCTGTGACAGACGTTGATCATCGGCAAGTCGTGCGCGACAGCCTGTTCCTGATGGCGGATTTGCGTATTGATGCGCAAGCTGGCGACCATCGGGTCAAAGTGCGCAATTTGTCGGCGCGGGGTATGATGGCAGAGGGCACGGTACGGGTCGCGGCCGGCGCGCCCGTCACCATCGACTTGCCATCGCTGGGCTGGGTCGCAGGCCACGTGGCTTGGATTCAGGATAATCGGTTCGGCATTGCCTTTGTCGGCGAAATTGATTCGCGCGAGATCTGCGCGGGACAGTCGAACACTGGCGAAGGCATTTCAGCCGCCTGATACTGCTGCCCGCCAGGGTTGCTGCTTCGCAACCCCGGCCAGACCGTTCCGGTTTCAGAAATCGATCGCGATTCCGTTTTTTTCCCAATCACCAAAACGGGTTGGGTCAAGCCCATCCGGGTCTGGCGTTGGCGTCGCCGCGCGCGGCTCGGGTGCGGGCGTGTTGGTCCAATGATCGGGCCGGGCAAATCCTGCGGGGCGGGTCGTGGCGCGCTTGATCGGTTCTGTGGTCATGGGACGGCGTTGCGCCACAGCGCGGCTGCTGGCAATTGCCAAGTAGGGCAGATGCGACGATAGGGGGGCATGGTACGTACCCCTCGTTCAAACTTCACCCCTTCCGAAACCGGTGGCCCGGTCGAAATCCAAGGGCTGGCCACCCGGCTTGCCGCGCTGCGCCTGATTGATGCTGTGGTACGTCGGGGCGCTTCGCTCGATCAGGCTGCGCCACCCCTATTGCGCCCGGTGCCACGCGCCGACGATCGCGCCTTGGCCATGGCCATTGCGCAAGAGGTTTTGCGCTGGCTGGTCGATCTTGACAGGCTGATCGATTCAGCGATGCGCCAGCCGTTGCCCGACGATGCCAAGGCCCGCACCGTGCTGCGCATGATGCTGGTGCAAGTCCTTCGGCTGGAACTGCCGCCCCATGCGGTGATTGCCACCGGATTGCCCTTGCTGACCGGTGGCCCGCGGCGTTTGGCCCACGGCGTGTTTTCCGCAATCCTGGGCAAGGGTGAGGCGACGTTGCCTGCGGCACCCAGTCTGCCCGCGCCGGTGATGCTGCGCTGGGGCGATCGGGCCACGCAGATCGCTGCCGGGCTCGCGGAACCGCCACCGCTCGATCTGACCCTGGCCGATCCGAATGCGACAGCGGCCTGGGCAGAGCAATTGGGCGGGATCAGCCTGCTGCCGGGGCACGTGCGGCTGGCGCGCGGGCAGGCGGTTGAAAGTTTGCCCGGCTTTGCCGCCGGGGCATGGTGGGTGCAGGATCTGGCCGCGACGATCCCTGCGCGGTTGGTCGGTGCGGCACCGTTTCCGGGCGCGCGTGCGCTTGACCTATGCGCAGCGCCGGGCGGCAAGACACTGCAACTCGCATCGGCTGGTTGGGCCGTTACGGCGCTCGACAAATCGGCCCGCCGGCTGGAGCGTTTGACCGAAAATTTGTTGCGCACAGGATTGTCGGCCGATGTCATTGCCGCCGATGTCCTGACCTGGCAGCCCGATCGTGGGTTTGACGCGATCCTGATCGATGCGCCGTGCAGTGCCACAGGCACCGCACGGCGGCACCCCGACGTGCTGCATCGTCAGCCAGCACTGGCCGAACTGACCGAATTGCAGGCGGCTTTGCTGGCGCGTGCGGCGGCTTGGCTCAATCCTGGCGGGACTCTGGTCTATGCGGTGTGTTCGCTGGAAACTGTCGAGGGTGAGGACCAGGCCAAGGCTTTTGCCGGAACACCGGTCCCGGTCACGTCTGCCGAATTGCCCGTCGGTATTGTGCCCAGCGCCGAAGGCTGGTTGCGCACCGACCCCGGCATGTTGGCCGAAGTCGGTGGGCTCGACGGATTTTTCGCTGCCCGTTGGCGCGGTTGATCAGGCCTTTACCCGGTCGGCAAAGCTTTTGCGCAGTTTGTTGAGCTTGGGCGGAATGACGGCCAGGCAATAGGGATTGCGTTGGCCTTCGCCTTCCCAATACTCCTGGTGATAATCTTCGGCCGGATACCAGATTGCCGGGCCTTCAATGGTGGTCACAATTGGTGCGGGCCAATGCGAAGCATTGCGTGCGATTGCAGCCTCGGCTTCGGCACGTTGCGTGTCGTCGAGCGGAAACAACGCCGACCGGTATTGCGTGCCGACATCGTTGCCCTGACGGTTGAGCGTGGTCGGATCATGGATCACGAAAAACACATCGAGCAGCGTGCCGTAATCGATCACCGCCGGATCGAAGGTTACGCGGATACCTTCGGCGTGGCCGGTGGTGCCCGAACAGACCTGTTTGTAAGTAGGTTGGGGTACAGATCCGCCGATATAGCCGCTTTCGACACCCGATACGCCGATCACATCGCGCAATACCGCCTCGGTGCACCAGAAACAGCCGCCGGCAAGAATGGCTTCGGCCATGAAAATTCCCTTTCGTCCAAGCTTGTGCAACAAAGATAGGGAGCGCAGGTACGCTTGTCATCGTCCGGTCGTTGAATTGGGGCCGCTTTGCCTTTAGGTCTCGGGGATGACCGAAATTACCGTCGCTGCGCTGCAACTGGCGCTCAACGATCCCGATCCTGCCGCGAACATCGCGGCTGTTTGCGCACTTGTCGAACAGGCTGCTGCGGCCGGTGCGCAGGTCATGCTGCCACCCGAACTGT
>CAIPWG010000398.1 GCA_903868655.1 uncultured Sphingomonadales bacterium | reverse complement strand
TCTGTTGTCTTTTTGCCGTAGGCTGTTCCCCATGGTTCGGGGGTCGAATTATGACAAAGCTAACTTTTACAACAACTTCCATTATGGCACTTGCCATCGCATCGCCTGCTTTCGCCGCTGATCAGGGCCAAGCTGCTCCGGCACCCGCGGTTGATGCCGCTCAGGCGTCAGCCGGACAGGGACTCGGCGAAATTGTGGTGACCGCGACAAAGCGGGAAACCAACCTGCAAAAGACGCCAATCGCGATTTCCGTGCTGAGCAGCGCTGCAATTGCTGACCGCCATGTGCAGAGCCTTTACAATCTGGCCGACGGTTCGGTCCCATCGTTGCGCGTTTCCACGTTCGAAGCACGCCAATCGGCTTTGACCATCGGCATCCGCGGCATCGTGCCTTATGACCAGAATCAGACCGCACGCGACGGCGGGGTCAGTGTTTACATCGACGGCGTCGCTTTGGGCAAAACCTAGGGCTTGAACGCCGCACTGTTTGATATCGAACGCATCGAAGTGCTGAAGGGCCCGCAGGGCACGCTGTTCGGTCGCAATACCGAAGGCGGCGCCTTGTCGATGGTTACCCGCGCTCCGTCGGGCGTGTTCGGCGGTCGCTTCGTGGCCGGCGTTGGCAACTACGGCAGCCGCAGCGCTGAAGGTCACCTCGACCTGCCGAAGTTCGCAAACCTCGCAATCAAACTCGATGGTGTGTATCAGCATCAGGACCCAACCGTCACCGATCCGCTTGCGGGCTCGACCGGCTGGAATTATTACGACCGCAAGGGCGGCCGGGCTGCCGCGCGCTGGACGCCGGTCGATGGCTTCACCGCCGACTTTGCGTATGATTACGCCAAGGACGAAAACACACCGAACTTCAGCCAGCTGGTAAGCTACAACCCCAATGGTTATGCCGTCGGCACGTACACCAATCCGCAAACGGGCGTGGTTGGCACACAGCTGTATGTGCCCAGCAGCACCGGCGCAGCCGTGAAGTGCGGCGGAACGATCCGTTTCGACCAGACCACCCCGGTGTGTATCGCACCCTTGGCTGCGGCCGAAGGCGTCCACCCTGGCCGTCAGACCGTTTCGGACATCGGTGTGCCACAGCAGCCCAGCGTTGACTTGACGCATGGCGCCTCGGCCGTGCTGAAGTACAAGGCGGCCCCGTGGATCGAGCTCCGCTCGATCACCGCATGGCGCGGCGTAAGCACCGACCAGTGGGACAACTCCGGTGGCGCAGCGCGCAGCACTTTTGCGCCGAATGCCAATTTCAGCCGCTATTCGCTGTCGTTCCTGCGCCAGCACCAGTTCAGTGAAGAATTCCAGGCTGTGGGTTCGGTTCCGCAGCTCGACTATGTCCTTGGCGCATATTACTTCACCGAACACGCAACCGAATATGCGGCAACTCCGCTGTCCAATGCGTGGAACGCCAGCGGCACTGCCTATACCGTGCGCAGCCCGGTTATCGACAGTTCGGCAACTGGCCCAATCAGCTCGGTAAACTCGGGCTATCAGCAGTTCGCTCCTTCGTGCAACAACACGCTGGGTGCCTCGGTCACGCAGTTTGCCAACAGCTGCCAGTTCATCACCCGCGCCAGCAGCGCGTATGATCATAACGTATCGGCCTTCGGCAACCTGACGTTCACGCCTGAACAGCTCGGCAACATCCACATTACCGCAGGCGGCCGCTACACCAAGGACCAGCGCCGCGGTCAGCTTTATGTCGTCAACAACCGCTCCGATTTGCTGACACCGGGTACAACCAACACGCCGTTCCCGTTCAGCAACAGCATCAGCCGCTTCGACCCGCTGCTCAACCTGGCAGTCGACGCCAGCAGCGACGTGCATCTCTATGCCAAATACGCCACCGGGTTCCGTGCAGGCGGTGCCAACGACCGCTCGGCACAGTTCAATTCCTTCGGTCCGGAAGCGGTAAAGTCTTACGAACTGGGTGCAAAGGTCGACTTCCTTGATCACAAGGCGCGGCTCAACCTCGCCGGTTACATCATGGACCGGTCGAACACCCAGTTCGACTTTGACTTCTACGACACCTCGGCGACGAGCCCGACCAACGGCGCGCACATCGAGCAGACGCAGAACGCCGGCCAGACCAAGATCCGCGGCATCGAAGCCGACCTCACGGTCCGTCCGGTTCAGGCCCTGACGCTTACCGCCTCGTATGCCTATACCTATATCAAGGCACCATCTTCGGTGAACCCGCTGGTCCCGGGCGCCCCGGCACAGCAGTTGTATATCGTCTACACGCCGACACACGCCGCTTCGGGCGCGGTTGATTATGCAACGCCGGTGAACATCTTCGGCAGCGCAGCATCGATCCGTCTCCACCTCGACGCGAACTACGCCAGTAGCCAATACACGTTCCAGCTCGAATCGACCAAGACCGACCCGAGCTTCACCGTGAACGGTCGCCTTGCGCTTGCCGATATCGAACTCGGCTCGAACAAGCTGACACTTTCGGTGTGGAGCCGAAACCTGCTCAACCACACCAATATCTATCGTCGTTCGGCCGCAAACTCGTCGCCGGTGCTCAACTACTGCCCGACCGGCGGCGCAGTCGGTGGGGTTGCCTGCACGGCCGGTACGGTCTTCTCAACCAACTACAGCGGTATTCTTGGCGATTACGCCAACTTCAACCCACCGCGGACGTTCGGTTTCGAGGCCTCGGTCAAGTTCTGATCCGAAACAGATACGACACGTGAAGAGGGCGGGCAGTGCAAACTGCCCGCCCTTTTTCGTTCAGTGCGGCTGCTCGGCTTTGAGGTCGAGGTCGGCTCTAACCGTTACAACCCCGACCCCGCATATTGGCGCACAGTTTGCAGGCGATGATTTTGAAGTACGTGACATTGCATCGCCACAGCGGGCTCATCCGCATGGTTTTGGTATGAAACTGATCGACTGCATCGAGGGCTTGATAGCTCGGGCTAACGGTCGGGCGCTGGGCCTTCAGCCGCAGGTTCTCGAGCGTCAGGTCGGCCATGCATTTCTGCGTCTTGGCTCTCACACGGTTAGAGCATGAACCCGTTTGATTGAACGCTGGAGCGGGCGAAGGGATTCGAACCATCCAGCGGTGCAGCTTGCTGCGACGCGATCAAACAGGCTCAGAGGGTTCCTCTCCGCTTGGTCGGACAGGACGTCTACGACCACGCATCGTGGCAACTGGAGCGGGCGAAGGGATTCGAACCCTCGACCCCAACCTTGGC
Organism: uncultured Sphingomonadales bacterium; assembly: GCA_903868655.1. Classification (GTDB taxonomy): domain Bacteria; phylum Pseudomonadota; class Alphaproteobacteria; order Sphingomonadales; family Sphingomonadaceae; genus Novosphingobium. The sequence continues at coordinate 24 of CAIPWG010000398.1, read as the reverse complement.
AAGGTTGCGATCCCGGCGGGATGG
>CAIPWG010000397.1 GCA_903868655.1 uncultured Sphingomonadales bacterium | reverse complement strand
GGTGCTTCAACAATCGCTTCGGCGACAGCAACAGGTGCAACGACTGCTTCAGGAGCAGCCACTGCCGGTGCAGGTTCTGCAACCTCGGTTGCTTCCTCCGGTTTGCGCGCTTCCTCGGTACGGCGGCGCGCATCTTCGGCAGCGCGTGCACGTTCATCCTGTTCACGCCGGTAAGCGGCTTCGGCAGAGGCAAGACGCGCCTCTTCGGCTTCGCGCAACAACCGCGCCTGCAATTCCTGACGCGACTCGCGTGAGGCAGTGGGCGCTACCGGCGGCGGAGGTGGCGGAGTCGGGCGTGCCACAGGCTGCGCTTCGACCACAGGCGGCGGTGCGACGGGCGCTTCTGGCGCAGCGGCTTCGCCGGGACGCGGCATGATCTTGCGCCGTTTGACCTCGACCACGACCTTGTTGGTGCGGCCATGGCTGAAGGTCTGCTTGACCTCACCGGCCTCAACCGAGGTCTTCAGGCCCAGTGGCCTGCGGCCGAGTGTCGGCTTCTTGTCGCTATCGCTCATCGAACTCATTCGCCCTTCGTATCAATATCATCGCTCGGGACTGCTGCAACGGTTGCCTTTGCGGCAAATCCATCACCGGCAGGTTCGCACCCAAGAAAATTCTGGAGGCGCCCGAGCAGCCCTGTCACGCGCTCGGCGGCAGCGGCATCAGTCAACGCCAGATGTACGACGTTGTCGCGGCCCAATGCCACAGACAACGCCGCCCGGTCCAGCGGCAAGATGACGCCTTTCATCCCGGTGCCTTCGGCCATTTCGCCCACGCGCCAAGCTTGTGCCAATTTGCCCGCGCCATCGCCACCGGCATCGCTGGCATGACCCAGAAACGACACCACTCCGGCACGCGCCGCAGCAGCGATCTTTTCGGTACCCAGCACAATCATGCCCGCGCGTAATTCGATGCCAAGCCGATCAGCCAGAGCGCGCCGCAAAGCGGCTTCGATGCGGTCGGACAGATCGCCAGGAATGACCAGCGGCGTGCCCTTGAAGGCACGCGCCAACGCGCCCTTGAGCTTGCCCTTGGCAAGTGCCTGATCCAGTTCTGCGCGGGACACACCGATCCAGGCACCCCGTCCGGGCGCACGCGCCAGCACGTCGGGCAGCACGTCGCCATCGGGCGAAATTGCCAGTCGGACGAGGTCGTCACGCGTATCGTGCTGCCCGCTCAGGATACATTTGCGTTCGGGAACAGCCCGCGCAGGCGCAGCTTTTCGGCCGTCCAAACCAGCGAGGTCAGGACGATCCGGCACGGGGGTGCCGCCCGCGCCCCGGTGAGATACCGGGCCGCGAGCCTTGCCCCGGATTTGCGCGGTTAGCGGCTCATTGCGAGGATTCCGCATGGGCGGCCTCCTCGGTTGCAGCCGCAGCGACAGGTTCGTCTTCGAACCAATGCGCGCGCGCGGCCATGATGATTTCGTTGCCTTGTTCCTCGGTCAGGCCGTATTCGCCGAGCACTCCGCCCTTGTCTTCGCTGCGTTCGGAGCGTTCGCGACGATCCGGACGTTCGTTGGTGTTGCCACGACGGCGTTGTTCGCTCACCCGCTTGCGCGCGATCAATTCATCGGTCGACAGATCGGCCAGATCGTCCAGCGTCTTGATCCCGCCCTTGCCCAGCGTCACCAACATGGCTTCAGTCAAGTGCGGCAGTTCAGCCAAGGCGTCTTCGACACCCAGATTGCGACGTTCCTCGCGCTGGCCTTCTTCGCGGCGTTCCAGCGCGTCGAGTGCGCGGTTCTGCAATTCGGCCGCGAGTTCATCGTCAAAGCCGTCGATGTTAGACAGTTCGCTGATCTCGATATACGCGACTTCTTCCAGCTCGCTGAAGCCTTCGGCCACCAGCAGCTGCGACAGCGTCTCATCGACATCGAGTTCTTCCTCGAACGTCTTGGAACGCTCGGTGAATTCCTTCTGACGTTTTTCAGACGATTCGGCTTCGGTCATGATGTCGATTGCCGAACCGGTCAGCGATGAAGCAAGCCGCACGTTCTGACCACGACGGCCGATAGCCAGGCTCAGCTGGTCATCGGGCACCACCACTTCGATGCGGCCCTCTTCCTCATCGATAACCACGCGGCTGACGGTTGCAGGCTGCAATGCGTTGACCACGAAAGTCGCGGTATCTTCGCTCCACGGGATGATGTCGATCTTTTCGCCCTGCAATTCCTGCACGACGGCCTGAACGCGGCTGCCTTTCATACCGACGCAGGCACCGACCGGATCGATCGAGCTGTCGCGGCTGATGACGCCGATCTTGGCGCGGCTGCCCGGATCGCGCGCGGCGGCCTTGATCTCGATGATGCCATCGTAGATTTCGGGCACTTCCTGCGCGAACAGTTTCTTCATGAATTCGGGATGCGCGCGGCTCAGGAAAATCTGCGGACCGCGATTGGTGCGTTCCACTTTCATCACGAGCGCGCGAACGCGTTCACCCACACGCGGCACTTCGCGCGGGATTTGTTGATCGCGCCGAATCACGCCTTCGGCGCGGCCCAGGTTGACGATCACATGACCGAATTCGACTGACTTGATCACGCCGGTGATCACTTCGTTGACCCGGTCCTTGAACTCTTCAAACTGACGCTCGCGTTCGGCGTCGCGGACCTTCTGAAAGATCACCTGCTTGGCCGATTGCGCGTCGATACGCCCGAGTTCGACTGCGGGCAGCGGATCGACAATGAAGTCGCCAACCACTGCGCCTGGCTGCAGCTTTTCAGCCTGCTTCAGGTCGACCTGCTTGAAATAGTCTTCGACGTCTTCGACCACCTCGACCACGCGCCACAGGCGCAGATCGCCGGTGCGCGGATCAAGCTTGGCGCGAATGTCGTTTTCGGCGCCGTAACGGTTGCGCGCCGACTTCTGGATGGCTTCTTCCATCGCTTCGATCACGATCGACTTGTCGATCATCTTCTCGCTGGCGACCGCGTTGGCGATCGCCAGAAGCTCGGCGCGGTTGGCGGAAATCGCACTGGCCATGGCTTAGTCTTCCTGTTCCTCGACGATTGATTCCACCCCGGTCATGTCGATCGGGCGGGAAGCGGCTATCAGCTTGTCCGTCAGGATAAGCTTGGCAGTGGTAACGAGAGCGAATGGCACGGCATATACCACGGCATCCTCCTCGATCGAAATTGTGTTTGTTGTGGCATCGAACCCGACGAGTTCACCGCGAAACCGGCGGCGCTTGTCGAGCAGCTCGGTCAACTCGATGCGGATTTCATGCCCTATCCACGCGGCAAAATCTTTCGCGCGGGTCAACGGGCGATCGATGCCAGGAGAACTGACTTCAAGCCGATAAGCTCCGTCGATCAGCACTTCACCCGATTCTTCCAACGCGTCGAGCCGGTCGGAAATGCGATGCGACAGCGCAGCGCAATCGTCGATCAGCAATTGCCCGGTCTCTGGCCGTTCCGCCATGACCTGCAAAGTGTGCTCTTCATCGCCAACTTCGCTTTTGCCATAAAGCACCACGCGCACCAGATCGTAGCCGAGCGCACGTGCCTCGGGCTCAACAACCTCTATAATGCGGGCGATATTGCTCATTGATACTCCGAAACCCGTTCCGCGACCTTCCAAAAGCGATGCCGTGCCGGTGCCCTGTGGCGCCAGCCTGACCTTGCTTTCACAATGTCGGGATTGATGGTGCGAATAGGCAGCGCGGAACAAAAAGGCAAGTACAAACCGCCAGAGGGTCCAAATTGGTCCAAAGCCAATATTCGGCGCATTTTACGATCCCTTGGCGCATTTTCCCTGGCGCGCCGTTCGCGAACCCATCCCGAACGGCGCAATTGCGCCATTCACGCCATTTGGCACGCCCTGTGCAAAGCTGAGCCCAGACACATTGAACCTGTGTTTGCACACACCAAACTGGAAAGTGACGACCATGAAAACATTTTCTTACCTTACCGCAGCCCTGATCCTTTCGCTTTCGCTGATGGCGGCAACCGTTACGGTGCCGCTGAGCGCCACGCAGATCATCGCCTGATTTCAGCCAGTCCCAAAGTGGAGTATTCCAAGATGGCAACCCGTTTTCGCCTCGACCGCGCCCATGGCAAATTTCTCGGCGTCTGCGCCGGCATCGCCCAGCATTTCGGCTGGGACCCCATGCTGGTTCGCGCCGGCTTTGTGATCGGCACTTTGGCCGGTTTCGGTTCGGCAATCCTGATTTACATCGCCATTGCCTTGATCGCGGATTGACGGATCAGCTGGCTCTTGTGCGCGCGAAGGGGGAAAAATCGGTGTCGGTATCGTATACATCGACCCCCTCACGGCGCTTCAGGAACGCGACGATCCAATACGTAAATGGGGTCAGCAGGACCTCCCAGGCCACTTTGAACGCCCAGTTGGTAATCATCACAGTTATGACTGAGGCTGTCGACCATGTACCGAGAAACGCAATTGGGTAAAACAGCGCGCTATCCACCGCCTGACCAAATACGGTCGAGCTCCATGTGCGCGTGAACAACCAACGCCCCTGCGTCCACACTTTCATCCGCGCCAGAACAAACGAATTGACGAACTCTCCTGCCCAGAACGCGATGACTGACGCCGCGACGATCCGCCAGGTGCTGCCAAACACCGATTCATACGTCGTCTGACACAGCGCACCCTTTGATGTCTTGGCAACAATGTTTGCAAATTGGGGATCGCCGCTCGAAGCACAGCCCCAGGCAGGCGACGGCGGCATGGCCACCACGACAAAGCTCATCAGCGCCATGAACAGCAGAGCAAAAAACCCTACCCATACGCAGCGCCGCGCGAGGGCGTAACCGTAAACCTCAGTCAGCACGTTGCCAAGCACATAGGAAATAGGGAAAAACAGGATCCCAGCGCCAAACGTCCAGCCACCTATTTGCGCCAGTTTGGCTGCACCAATCAGATTTGACAGCAACAGAATGCCCACAAATGCAGCCATCGTGTAATCAAAATAACGAAAATGCTGCTGGGCGCTGAACGTGCCGTCGATACGGGAAAGGGGTGCTTTGGCCATGTGGCGCAGGCTAATCAAAATCGCGGTTGCGGCAAAGCATGAATTGGGGAACCGCTCACAGCGCGCCGGGGTTATACCGATATAACATTTTCTAAGCTTGAGCGGCTTGTGCGGTCGGAGTAGCCCAGTGGCATTCATCAGGATGTCGAACATGGCCACACTTGCTGCTGCCCTTGCCCCAACCTTGCGCGAAACCGGGCTGGACGTGACGCTTGAACACGGCGCGCGTGCATATTTCAATTACTACTGGCTGCGCGACAATTGTGCTTCGTCGTTCGATCCCGAAACGCGCGAACGCGTTTATGACATCTTTGCCGAAGATACGGCGCCGCGCGCAGCGCAAGCCGATATCATCGACAGTGCGCTCGTGATTGTCTGGGCCGGTTCGGGCCACCGTTCGACTTATCCGCTTGGCTGGTTGGCCACGCAGGCGCGGGCCAAACCACGTCATGACCCGGCCGTCCTGCCACGCCGGTACTGGTATGCCGATCATTATCCCGCCATGGCGCGGTTTGCCTATGAAGCGGTTAGCACCGACCCCATCGCGCTTAAAAACTGGGTTCACGCCTTGCTTACCGACGGCGTTGCCATCCTGACCGGCATGCCCGACAGCGATCAGGGCCTGACCGATGCGGCCAATCTGATTGGCTTTCCCCGGCCCACCTTTTTCGGGGCTTATTTCGATGTGAAACTGCATATCGACCCCGACAATCTGGCATATACGGCCAAAGCGCTCGAACTGCATACCGATGTGCCCGCCGAAGATCTGGCACCGGGGGTGCAATTCCTGCATTGTCGTCGCAATTCGGTCGATGGCGGGGAAAGCCTGTTTGTCGACGGCGCCGCCGTGGCCGCTGAATTGCGCCGCACCCATCCCGAAGATTTCCGGCTGCTGTGCGAAACCACCGTGCCATTTTACAACGAACACGATGCCTATGACATGCGTGCGCGCCAGCGCGTGATCGAACTCGATGACCAGGGGGACATCGCGGGAGTAACGATCAGTCAGCACATGGCGGATGTGTTCGACCATGATCAGCGCTTTCTCGATGCCTATTACCCCGCCTTCTGCCGATTTGGCCGGCTGTTGCAGGATCCGCGCTTTGTCATGCGGTTCAGGCTCAATGCGGGCGAATGCATCGTGTTTGACAACCACCGTATTGTCCACGCGCGCTCCGCCTTTGTCGCCGAAAGCGGCGAGCGCCATCTGCTCGGCACTTATACCGATCGCGGCGAATTGCGCAGCCGCTGGCGCAAACTGTCTGGCGAAGGACGCTTTGCCGGATGAACGCGCACAACCCCCTGCCCGACGCGATTGCCGAGGCCGACTTGCGGATCGATCTGGCCGCGGCGTTCCGCATCTGCGCGCAATGGGGCTGGCATGAATCGGTGGGCAATCATTTCAGCGCCGCGCTGTCGAGCGATGGTCGGCGCTTTCTGATGAACCGCAAGTGGCAACACTTCGCCAGCATTCGCGCCAGCGACCTGCAGGCGCTCAACGCCGATGATCCGGAAACCATGCACCGCACCGATGCGCCTGATGCTTCTGCCTGGTGCATCCATGGCAATGCGCATCGCCGTGTCACCTCTGCCAGGGTGATTCTGCATTGCCATCCGATAGCAGCGACCACGCTGACCACGCTGGCCGACCCCAGGCTGTTGCCGATCGATCAGAACACCGCACGGTTTTTCAACCGTACGGTTATCGATGCCGAATGCGGCGGCATCGCCGATCAGGACGACGAAGGCATCCGCATCGCCAACCTGCTGGCCGAGGCCCCCACGCTGATTATGGCCAACCACGGCGTGACCTGCGTCGCAGCCACGGTAGCAGAAGCGTTGGAAAACCTGTATTTCTTCGAAAAAGCAGCCGAAACTCTGTTGCGCGCTTATGCCAGCGGCAAACCTCTCAGGCTGATGAGCGATGCCGTGGCCGAACACACAGCGCAAGGCTGGGAAGCCTATCGCGGCATGGCCTTTGCCCATTTCGACTATCTCAAATCGATGCTCGACGCGCAGGACCCGTCGTATCGCGATTGAGCAACGATCAAGACCCCTTTGCAGCCACACCAACCCGTCCTATGCAATCGCGGTGCGCGCCCTTAGCTCAGCTGGATAGAGCACCAGCCTTCTAAGCCGGTGGCCGCAGGTTCGAATCCTGCAGGGCGCGCCAAATTTTTCACACCAACCCACATTGCTGGTCATACCGGCTATCAACGCTGCCGGAGATAATCCTGCCAAGCCTCGACAGTCGTCAACCGTCGCAGCGCGGCAGGGCGGAGCCGGCGTAGCAACGCAAATGCCACCAGGTGCCCCACAAGGCGAGCGTGAGACGCCACCCCCGCAGCATTTGATACCGGCGCACTTCGATTTTCCGGTCAGCCTTGCGACGGATCAGCACAATACGCGGGCGGGGCATCGCAAAGGGGCTCAAGTCAGCATCCCGGATCAATTCGAAACGATGGCGCAGTTTGACGATCAGGACGTACAAATCGACCAGCACCCGTTGCGCCATATGCCGCGCCACCGTTGATCCCGCACAGCTGTGTCATCTGTACTGTTCGGCCCTGGTTCGTGGTCATCGGCACGATTGAGGCGCGCAAGAACCATGTCTTGCTGTTGCGCGTATGGGCTAAACTGGCCGAAACAATGGGCGACGCCTGCCCCGATCTGGTCGTGATCGGCCAACGCGGTTGGGAAGCAAATGACGCCTTTTCACTGCTCGACATGGCGCGTCACGTTCATGGTCGGGTACTCGAACTGGGCCAACGCGATGACCCCACCCGTTGCGCATGGCTCAACGGCGCAAGGGCCCTGCTCATGCCCAGTTTCGTCGAGGGCTTTGGCTTGCCCGTAATCGAAGCCTTGCAACGCCACGTCCCGGTGATTGCGAGTGACTTGCCCGTTTTCCATGAAATCGCAGGGGATATCCCGCGCTATTGCGATCCACACGATACCCTGGCCTGGGCCGATGCCATTGCCGCATACTGCGGCAACCATCCCGATCGTAACCGGCAAATTGAGCGTACTGCTTCGTTTTTGGCGCCGACTTGGGCCTGCCATTTCCGCGCTTTGGATATCTGGCTACGGGCCTTTGCGTAGGCCGCATGGCCAAACGGGTTAACCATGGCAGCGTTAAGCC
>CAIPWG010000396.1 GCA_903868655.1 uncultured Sphingomonadales bacterium | reverse complement strand
GGCAAGCTCGATCGGCCTGATAGCCCTTCGGACGAAGGCCGTCCGCCGATGCCGCAGACGGTATCGGTGCCACGTGCGGGCCGTCGCTTTGCCGGTGTCGACGCCAATGTCGGTGCGCCGCGCCCGCTCGGAGCCTGAACCGCGTGTCTCTCACCAGCGAAGCGATCGTCCTGCGCAAACCGGGCGGGCCCGAGGCGCTGGTGCTGGAGACCATTCATGTTGATCCACCGGGGCCGGGCCAGCTGCTGATCCGGCAGAGTGCGGCCTCGGTCAATTTCCACGACATCTACGTCCGTTCGGGCGCCTACCAGACGCTGCCCTTGCCGGGCATTCCCGGGCTTGAGGGTATCGGCCAGGTGGAAGCCGTGGGCGAAGGCGTGACCGAATTCGCGATTGGCGATCGGGTCGCCTATATCGCGCGGAATTACGGCGGCTACGCCCGGCTGCGCGTGCTCGATGCGGTTTTGGCGGTGCCTGTTCCAGACGGTATCGACGATGGCGTGGCCACGGCATGGTTCCTCAAGGGACTGACCGCGCAGGCGCTGGTCGACGATGTTGAGCCAGTGCGCGCGGGCAGCGTGGTCCTGGCGCAAGCCGCCGGTGGCGGGGTGGGTCAGTTGGTGGCGCGAATGGCAAAGTTGCGCGGCGCAACCGTGATCGGCACGGCCGGTTCGCCCGAAAAAGCGGCGATCGCGCGCGCAGCAGGGTGTGATCACGTGATCGCCTATCGCGAAGCCGATGTTGCCGCAGCGGTCATGGACCTGACCCATGGACGCGGCGTTGATGTGGCGTTCGACGCGGTGGGCAAGGATACGTTTGAAGGATCGCTCGCCGCGCTCGCGCTCAAGGGGCATCTCGTTCACTATGGCCAAGCGTCGGGCTCTATCCCCCTTTTTGACCTGTCACGGCTTGGCGCCAAATCCGCCAAAGTTTCGCGGCCATTTCTGTGGCCTTACATCCAACCCCGCGAAAAGCTGCTGTCGGCTTCGACCAGCCTGTTTGCCACGATGGCGGCGGGCGACTTGCCGTTGACCCTCGGTGGGCGGTTTGCCTTGTCTGAAGCCGGTGCTGCCCATGCGGCACTCGAAGAGCGCGCTGCGGGACCATTCGTGCTCGATTGCTGAGCGCGCGTTTCAACTGACCTGTATCAGCGGAACGTCCGCGCTTTCCGCGACGAGCATGGTGGCAAATATCAGCAAAGCGATCGTGGCGATTACCAGGAGGCCACAGGTGCGCACGATCGCGGCTGTGCGCGAGCAGCCGTAAGCGCCGCGCAATTGCCGATACATGTGGATTGGCGGCACGCAGAACAGGAATACACGCGTGGTATCCCACCCCGGTGAACCGGCCAGGATCGCAGCCACGCACAGCAATGTCATGAAGCTGAGCGAATATGTGATAAACACCGTGTGGTCATAAAGCTTGAAACGGCGGCTGAATGGAAACAGCAGCCACATGAATGGTACCGAAATCGGGATCAGCACCCAGCTGTATTTGTAGGCGTGGGTCTCGATCTTGTAGAGCGCCAGTTCCGGGTTGGACTTGACCTTGGCAATCCCGGCATCAAGCATGGGTACGCCGGTGATTGTACGCGGAACGCCGCGTTCTGTGGTCTGCCCCGGTTTGACTGCGGCCATGACTGCGCGCAGGCCCGCGATATGCGTGTCGATGTCGCTGGTATCTTCATGTTGTGCGATCAGGGCGCTGCGCTCAGCCATTAATTGCCGGATTTCCGCGCCTACGGATTCCGCTCCCGATCCAGCCTTGGCATTTGTGCCGTCGCGCAGCCACAGCTTCTCGTGGTCCGACGTCTGCTGGATCGCGGCAAACATCAGGAACACGCAGAACAGGAACAGTGCCAGGGGTGAGACGAACCGCGCGCGCTGTCCGTCGATATACCGCCGGGTCAATTGTCCCGGACGCAGTACCAGCAGGGGCAGTGTGTGCCAGACGCGTCCTTCGAAATGAAATACGCCATGCAACAGGTCGTGAAAGAACGCACCGAGCGTGCGATGGACATGCGCAGCTTGTCCGCAAGCGTGGCAAAATGGCCCGGCAAGACTGGCACCACAATTCAGGCAGAGGGTTTCATGGGTGTGTCCATCGGGAGCAATCGCACTGGCAACAGGCTGCTCGATAATGCTGGCAGATAGCGTTGCTTCGACCAGATCGCGTGCCACATCGGCTGTATTCATCGATTTCCTCCCCCAAGCAGGCGCGTTCTAGACTGGTAGCCCCGCTTTCCGCCACAACTTTACTCAGCGTTAACCCTGCGCGTGCAGGGATCATGCTTCGCTGGGCAACGAATGGAAAGACACCGCGCATGGCCCCCAACGGCCTGGATACAGCGTTGATCGAAGCACGCAGCTTTGGCCGCGCCCGACCGGGCCAGCCTGGCCTGCGCCGCACCAGCTTGTTCCACTCAGAGCCCGTGCAGACCGTGGCGCAGCCCTCATTGCGCGATTGGACGCACCCGCTGGCGCGCCGTTGGGATGCCCTGTGCAGCAAAGCAGAAACATGGCTGGCAGGGCGCGATCTGGCGGTGGACTTGCGACAGGATATCGCCACGCGGGGTTGGTTTGCCGGTCTGGCCCGGCTCATGGTGTTGCTGGCGATCGCGTCGCTATGTGCACCATCGTTCACGCGGTTGGAGGCCCTGCCTTTGCCGCTGCTCGGGGATCGGGAAAACGTCGAAGCGCGTGCGCAAGCGATCCACCCGTTGATCATGGGCGCCTGGTCGGGCCGCCATTTTGCCGCCACCGACCGTGTCGTGCGGCTCGATTCGGTACCCGAACGCGCGACCATCGCGGTGACCGCGACTCTGGGCGAAAATGACGATCTGATCCGCATGCTGCAACGCATCGGCCTGGCGTCAGCCGATGCCGAGGCTGTCAGAGCCTTCACCGCGCCCTTCGGCGCGCCGGTTCCCGGTACGCAATTTGCTGTTACACTGGGGCCGCGCGCTGTTGCTGGAGAGCCCCGTCCGCTCGCTACGCTGTCATATCGTCAGCGCTTTGATCTTGAGGTGACAGTGTCCCGCACCATACGCGGCCTGACTCTCGCGCAACGGCAAATCCCGGTTGAATCAACACCATTGCATCTCAGCGGCGCGGTGGGAGACAGTCTTTACCGTGCGGCGCGCGCTGCGGGAGCGTCGCCGGATACGGTGCAGGCCTATCTTCAGGCGGTCGACCAATACCTGCCGTTCGAAGCGATCAAACCGAGCGACCAGTTCGAACTCGTGGTGTCGCACAAGCGCGCGATGGACGGGCTGGCCAATAGTGCCGGGCAGGATGGTGAGCTGCTCTATGCCGGGATCGTGCGGGATGGCAAACCGCTGTTGCAAGTCATGCGCTGGGGGAACGAAGGCAATTTTTATACTGCTGATGCGCTTTTGAGCGAGGCCGGCGAGGGCTCGGGCCTTTTGGCCGCGCCGGTTGCGGGCAATATCACTTCGTGGTTCGGTATCCGCCGCCATCCGATACTGGGTTTCATGCGAATGCATTCCGGGGTCGATTTTGCAGCGATTTATGGAACACCGATCTTTGCCGCAACCGACGGCATTGTCAGCTATGCCGGCTGGCATGGGGGGCACGGCAACTACGTGCGTTTGACGCATGGTGGCGGTATCGACACGGGCTATGGCCATATGAGCCGGATTGCAGTCAGCCCGGGTATGCGGGTCGCGCGCGGCCAGGTGATTGGCTATGTCGGTTCGACCGGACTGTCGACCGGCCCGCATTTGCATTATGAACTGTTTCGCAACGGACAAGCGATCGATCCGTTGTCGATCCGGTTTGTGCCGCATCACTCTGTGGTGAGCCCGGCCGAGGTCGCCGCGTTTCGCGCGCGGCTGCGGCAGTTGCTCGCTTTGCCTCGTCTGGGTAGCACCTAGCCGGCGGGTTGATCAAAAAATCCGTTTCCCCCCGGCGTGGCGGGTCGATAAGGCTATGCGCCATGACCAGCTATCCTCATGTGCGGCTGCGCCGCACGCGCACTTCGGCCTGGAGCCGCGCGCTTCATCGTGAAGTCGAGATTACCCCTGCCGATCTGATCTGGCCGCTGTTCGTGACCGAAGGCCATGATCTGGAAGTGCCGGTGGCGTCTTTGCCCGGCGTATCGCGCTGGTCTGTGGACCGCATCGCGGCACAAGCAAAGGCAGCTGTGGCCGCGGGTATTCCTGCGCTCGCGCTGTTTCCCAACACGCAGGCAGACCGCCGCAGCCACGATGGGGCAGAAGCGCTCAATCCCGACAATCTCATGTGCCGCGCGATCCGCGCGATAAAGGATGCATGCGGTGACGATATCGGCGTGCTGACCGATGTCGCGCTCGATCCCTATACCAGCCATGGGCAGGATGGCCTGGTCGATGATCAGGGCTATGTGGTCAACGATGAAACGGTCGAAGTGCTGGTCGGGCAAAGCCTGAATCAGGCTGCTGCGGGTGCCGATATCATCGCACCGTCCGACATGATGGATGGCCGCGTGGCCGCAATTCGCGCCGCGCTCGAAAGTGCGGGCCATATCAATGTGCAGATCATGGCTTATGCCGC
>CAIPWG010000395.1 GCA_903868655.1 uncultured Sphingomonadales bacterium | reverse complement strand
GCGTACGCGCCGCTGTGCAAGCCGGCTGCCTGGCGTTTGCCAAGCACGTTTCCACGGCCACGATCCGCCCTGAAATCCCCGACGATCATGACCGGTTGTGGCGCGAAGCGGCGGCTGCCAGCCTGACCCGGCTGATGTATTTGCCTCTGCCGCATGAAACGTCCACGATCGGGGCGTTTCAGCACGACGTCAATCTGGGCACCGACGAGATGCTCGATTTGTTCGATGCCGCCGATGCGCGGCGTGGCTTGAGGCAAAAGGGGCTATTTTATCAGAAGGGCACGCGACGGATGTTTTTGCCCGCCGAATTGGCTGGCGAAGGCATGCCCTTGCGTCTCGCCAACTTTGCCGCCAATCGCTTTGGCGCGCCGCTGACCTTTGGCGATATGGTAAGCGGGGGTGGCGAAGTGCCGGTCATCCTGGTTACCCCCGAAGGCGAAACCCGCCGCGTATGCCCTGCACGCCCCACCCATGACGGTTTTCGCGCCTTGTGCATCCCGGTAGGAACCGATCGCAATCCTGTTGTGGTTCAAATCGGCGCGGTTGCCCGCCACGTCGAGATCGAGGCTATCCTGGCAGTTTCGACCAACGATTACATTCACACCCGCACAGGCTTTCCCGCGAAGGAAACCCCGCTTGTTCCGCTGCTCGACGGCATCGTCGAATATGCGCCGGGCTTGTGGCAATGCCAATCGGACTATGCTTTTGCAATGATCCAGCCTCCTCCGCTCGATCCGACCGAGGATCTGATGATCGTCCTTGTGTTCCGTGCGTTGGGACATGTCACAAGTCCTGCGGGATAGAACGAACCCATGGGGTATCTGCAACAGACGCTGGCCCTCCTTCGCAAGGACCGCTGCCAAAGCGAAGCGGTTCCCGAATGGGCCGAGAACAACCGTGACGCCTGGCTGATCGCCATGCCCGACGATTTCATGATACAACGCGAAGCCATGATTGCAGCGTTGCGATTGCGTCTCGCTACGATGACCGACCGGCTTGATGAAGCCGCTATCCATCGCGCGATGACCGCCATGGCAACCGTTGCGCGCGAACAGTTTGTCTGTCCTTTGGTTGACGATCTGGCGTATCTGCCAGGGCCCGTCGACATCGGACAAGACCAGATCATGTCGCATCCCGAACTGGTCGCGGTATTGGCTGCGGCGGCCGACCCCTGCGGGGGTGCGGTGCTCGATGTCGGCACCGGGTCGGGATATCAGGCCGCAGTCTTGTCATGCATGGCAAGCACGGTCACTTCGATCGAAATCATTGCGCCGCTGGCCCGACTTGCGGCGGCGCGGCTTGCGCGCGGCGGGTATGACACCGTTTCGGTGCTGGCTGGCGATGCCGCTACGACCCCGTTTGCTGCCGAGAGTTTCGATGCGATAGTCGTTGCGGCAGGCGCTGCCGAAGTACCATGCGAATTGATGGCTGCGCTGAAACCGGGTGGTCGCCTGGTCATGCCGATTGGCGCAACCCACGATCAGGAAATGCTGGTGCTTGTCCGCAAGCACAAAGATGGCAGCGTGAGCCAAACCCGGCTGAGACCGGCGCGGTTTGTGCCTTTGACCGGCGCAGGCGCGCGTAAGATTGGCACGGAACCTGCGCTTTAAGCGCGCATATCTGATATACGTGAGCCCCATGTGAAAATGGCCGTGCCAACGCAATAAGACCATGCCGGGGGCAGGTCGGTCATAAGCTCAATAGGCGAAGTAGGGGCCGGTGCGCGTTCCTGCCTTGCGCGTTTCGATCGCTGTATAAACGTTGCGCCCGAAAAAGAACGGCAGACCGAAATCGAAACTGTTGCTTATCGGCTTTGAAAACGACAGTGCATTTGGATTGGCACCGATACCGGGGATCGCATTCGCAGTGGGCGAAGGCTGAGTGTAGGTATTATAAAGTGTAAAATCCAAACTGGCATTGCCGACATTGTTATTGCCATTGATCGTCGCTGTCAGTGCCAGCGGCGATGTTGGGCAGTAAAAACCTGTGTACCCTTTTTCGGTGCAGGCCGTGATACTGCTATCGACAAAATAGAGGTAATTGCTTCCGCTGTCGAAAAAGCTGCTGCTCAATGCCGTCCCTTTGTAGGTTGCCGTGATCGCACCGCTGCTGTTTGTCGGAAAAACTGTCGCCGAGCCCAGCGCATTGTTGGTCTGCGTGCCGATACCGAAATAGACGGTACCCGTCAGCGTAGCGACACCACTGGCTGCAACACTGGGCAATGACAAAATTGTACCGTTGTTATCGACCGGAAATGCCGCAACCGGGTTGGGCAGTTGCTCAAACGGCGCAGCCGTGTTGGCCGCGCGGGTAACGACCGACTGACACCCGCTTGCAGGGCAATCGTAATAGATCGCCCCGCCCGAGCCCGATGTTACGGTGCAGGCTGACCCACAATCGGTCAACGCGAGGCCTACCCCGATAATGCCGTTCGCACCCAGCAACTGGACCGTGTTCATGTTGGTTCCACTGCCTGATGAACAGCTGCCCGGTACGGTACCAAAGCCACCCGAGGTATCACCGATTACTTGCACAGGCATCGATGACACAGATTCCCCGCCAATCGTGAAATCCGCGACGCGGACCGAACCAAACACATAATTGTCGACGTATTCATAGCATTCACCAATGCCATTCCCCGCGCTGTCAGTCTGGACGGTCATTCCGCTCAACATGCTGGGGTTCACGACCGCAGCCTGCACGCGCAAACCGACCGAGCCTGTATCAAGCAGTACATGATCAATCGTTTGGCAATTGGTGGTCGATCCCGGCGCGCAAAGAGTGACAGTGACGTAGGGAATATTGGTCGCAGTATAACCGTTGGCACCGACAGTCAGCGCGGTGGGGCCGGCATCGACAGTTACTGTCGTAAAGTTGGTCAGTGCGACTGTGCCACCAGACGAAGAGCTTGAAGAACTGGATGACGACGAAGTTGAAGAAGTCGACGATGCGGTTGTGGTCGTCCCCGTTGAACCGCCGCCACTGCATGCCGCCAACAGCATCATCGCCAGCGCGATGGCCATTTTGTGAAAGGGCATGTTTTGTCCGCGCATCATCATGTGTTTCACAAGGCTGCGGGATCAAAACCGGCGGGAACATATTGCGGCAGCCACGCATAGCCCCAGAACGCTCCCGCATGGCCGCCGGTAAAAATCTTCAAATCGGCGCGGTCAACTATCGGAGCGCGGCGCAGCCCGTGGCGGGCACTGATGGGATTGTCTGCCTGAAGCGTATCATAATGCGGCCCAAGCAGAGTCTTGAGATCAGGCTTGCCCGGCCCGTTCCAGCGCAGCGCGTAGACCACACCCGCTGCATTGGTATATTCGCGAACTTCGCCACCATTGGCCAAGCTCAACCGGTGCAAGGCGCCCGACCCTGTTGTCGTGATCATGTGCTGCCGTACCTGCATCCGCCCGGGTTCTGCACTGGTCATATCAACCTGGTGACCAAGCCCGGCCCAGGCCTGATGGGGCAACAACAAGCTGGGGATTGCAACGGCAAGCCACATTTTCACCCGGGACATGCAAGTCGCTCCTGACGGATTTGTCGATCATAGTGATCTGGGCCACTTTCATCGTCAACTGCGACTTGGGGATAAACCTTTGCCGAAGCGGATATATGCGACAAACCGTTCATCGCAGAACCACGCTCGCCAGCACCAAGGCCCCGACCACGACCACGGGCGGCAGACGCCAAGACAGCAAGGACACCAGACCAAGCAGCGCCAGCACCCCGTCCACCGGCCGCAGCAGGGCCACGCGTGCCACTGGGCTGCACCAGATCGC
>CAIPWG010000394.1 GCA_903868655.1 uncultured Sphingomonadales bacterium | reverse complement strand
GCTGTTCCTCCCACGCGCGCGCTGTTCGGGTATTGCGGCGCGGTGGTGTTTGGCGAGGCGATTACGCTGCCTTACGCCGATCGTGCGATCCTGCCCGACGGTACACTCGATCCGGCCTTTGCAGGCACTTGGTGGCACGGCTGTGTCACTCGCTTTGCCGCGCTGGCCGGGCGAATGAAAGGTCCTTTGGCATGACGGCCCAACCCATGCGCTGGCACATTCCGGAGCTTGATCCGCGTGCCTGTGCCGCAGGCACGATGACCGACCGGGAACGGCTGGGCCTGCCCGACCGGTTCGTCATGACCGACTTGCAACGTCAGGTGACAGACGCGACCGCGGCGATGCGCTGCGAACCGGTGTCGGCGCTGCTCGACCTGATCGGCGATGCGCGCGCGCAGCTCGCCTGGCGGATCGGCGCGGGCAATCTGCTGGCGCAGGCGGGCGATCCGCGGATCGATCCCCATGCGCCCGACATGATCACGATCCCCGGCGGGCTGGTGTCCATCGGGCTAGAGCCCGACCAGCTTGATGAAGTGGTCAAGCGGCTGGCGCATCTGGGTATGGTGGAAAGCTGGATCGCCAAGGAAATGCCGCGGCATCAGGTTGCGCTCAAACCCTATCGGCTGGCGCGTTATCCCGTGACCAATCGCGAATATGTGCAGTTTCTGGATGACACCGGCCATGCCGAATTGCCCAGCAGCTGGACCATGCGGCGGTATCCGGCCGAACGCGCCAACCATCCTGTCTATACCGTGTCGGCGCAGTCTGCCGATGCTTATGCCGCGTGGCTGATGCAGCGCACTGGTCGCGCGTTTCGTTTGCCGACCGAGGCGGAATGGGAACATGCCGCCGCCGGGTTCGATGCACGCGAATATCCCTGGGGCGACATGTTTGATCCGGCGCTGTGCAATACCGCCGAATGCGGGTTGCTCGATACCAGCGCGGTCGGGGTATTTGTCGGTGGCGAATCGCCATTTAGCCTGTCCGACATGGGCGGCAATGTCGAAGAATATGTGGCCGAAGACTATGCCCCGTGGCCGGGCGGTGCGGCGGTCGAGGATGATCTGGTACAGATCCACGGGCGGTATCGCGTTGCGCGCGGCGGTGGCTTTTCCCGCTTTGGCGATCTGGCGCGCACCCGGCGCCGGCATGGCTACAACCCGCGTTCAGCGACATATGCCATGGGCTTTCGCCTGGCGGAAAGCGTGGCATGAGCCATTTGCTGATTGTCGAGCTGCCCGGCGGCAATGACAGTGACATTCTGTCTGCCGCACTGGAACACGGGCATCGGTATACATTCGCCACGGCCGATCCGGCGCACTATCAGGCACAGGCCGATCTGGCCCCGTTGCTGGCCCGGGCGTGTGGCGTGTTGGCGCTGCCCCATGATGGTGCCTTGTGGGATGCGCCGCTGGCGGTGGCGCACCAGACCGATCGCTTTGATGCGGTGCTGTGTTTGCAGGATTTGCGACTGATCGAAACCGCGCGGGTGGCGCGCGTGCTGGGCCTTGCCCATGTCGCGCCTGACACGGCGATACTGTGCCGCGACAAGGCGGCGGTGCGTGCACGGCTGGCCGCCGCGGGGATCGAACAAGGTGCGTTCATGCGGGTCATGCCGGGGGCCGATGCCGGACAGCGTCTGATTGCCGCAGTCGAGCAACTGGGCCTGCCGCTGATTATCAAGCCGGTTGACGGGTTCGGATCGCAACATGTGTTTGCGTTGCGCACTGCGGCGGATCTGGAAATTCTTCACCGACTGGCCGATCTGGTTGCGCAAGGGCCGGGCGATTACGGGCTGGGCAATGCGCCGGTTGGTGCGTTGCTGGTCGAACGCCTGTTCGAAGGGCCAGTGCTGGGCTGCGATGTGATGCGCGCACATGGCCGGCAGGTGCTGCTGGGCGTCAATGCCAAAGTGATGGCTGCGCCGCCTTCGTTTGCGATTCGAGGCGGCTGTTTTACCGCCAATTGCGGGCAATTTGACCAACTCGAAGCGTGGTTGAAGCGGTTGCTTGATGCCGTCGGGTTCGACTTTGGCATGGCGCATGTCGAACTGATCATGACTGCCGAGGGACCCCGCCTGGTCGAAATCAATCCCCGTCTGGTCGGTGCCCGCATTGCCCGGTTGATCAGCACGGCGCTGGGCCGGTCGGTTCATGCCGATCTGATCGACCTGGCAGTGTCTGGCGCATTGCCGGCACTTTCACCCACGCCGCGTCATGCCGCAACGCGCTGGTTGCTGGCGCCCGATACGGGTGTGCTGGCGGGGATCACCTGGCCGGACTGTGCCGATCCGGCGTTTGTCGGCATTGTCGCCAATGCCCATGTCGGCGATGCGGTGCGCCCCGCGCTCGACAATGCCGATCGGCTGGCCATGGTGATCACCACCGGGGCAGACCGCGCCCGGATCGAGGCCCTGGCCGAACAGATCGTGGCCGGGGCAGAAGTCAATCTGCGCGTGCCGGGGTTTGTTTGCTGAAACCGGGCTTGGGGGCAAACCCTTCGGGCATGGCACCTGCGCGCAAAACTTGATAGGCGCGCGGCATGACAGACATCACACCCCATTGGGCGATCGCCATCCACGGCGGCGCCGGATCGATGACTCCAGACATTTTTGATGCGGCCATGATTGCCGCGCACGAAGCGGGACTGGCCGCTGCGCTCGAGGCGGGCCGCGCCGTGCTGGCAGGCGGTGGCAGCGCGGTCGATGCGGTGACCGCCGCGGTGTGTGCGTTGGAGGATGATCCGCATTTCAATGCCGGGCGCGGCGCGGTGTTCACCTATCACGGCACCAACGAATTGGATGCGGCGATCATGGCGGGCGAAACCCGCGCCGCCGGTGCCGTCGCCGGGGTCACCAATACGCGCAGCCCGGTGCGGCTGGCGCGCACGGTGATGGAAGCAGGGCCGCACGTGTTTCTGTCGGGCACCGGGGCGGAAGAATTCGCGCGCGATCATGGCGTCGAACAGGTCGATCCCGCCTGGTTCGCCATTCCCGAACGCCGGCGTCAGCTTGACGAGATGAAAATGCGCAAAGACGGTTGGTTCGATGCCGATATGAAATATGGCACGGTGGGTGCAGTGGCGTGCGATGCCGCTGGTCATGTCGCGGCGGCGACATCGACCGGCGGCCTGACCGGCAAACGCTGGGGCCGCATCGGCGATTCGCCGTTGATCGGCGCCGGCACATATGCCGATGATCGCGCCGGCGCGGTCAGCTGCACCGGATCGGGCGAACAGTTCATCCGTTCGGGCGCAGCGCACGAAATCTGCGCAAGGATGCGGTTGACCGGCGACAGCGCGGATCAGGCAGCGCGCGCCGTGCTGGCCGAGATTGGTACGATGGGCGGTGTCGGTGGTGTGATCGTGGTAACGCCCGCGGGCGAAACCGCCATGGCGTTCA
The DNA here is from genome assembly GCA_903868655.1 of uncultured Sphingomonadales bacterium. GTDB lineage: Bacteria > Pseudomonadota > Alphaproteobacteria > Sphingomonadales > Sphingomonadaceae > Novosphingobium. The sequence continues at coordinate 2,477 of CAIPWG010000394.1, read as the reverse complement.
CCACGCCCGGCATGTTCCGTGCCCGCGCCGACAGCACCGGGGCGCAAAACGTGGCGATCTTCGGCGAGAATTGGGTTGCGCCTTAGGCAGCGCAAACAAATTCGCAGCTCGCTCGATTGGCTGTAAGTGCAGGGAAGCGGACATACCGCTGATTGTCCACTCGTCAAAAATCGGCTATTGTTACCTAGATAGCGAAATTTTGGAGGCAGAGTTGAATTTCAGATATCTGCTGCTTCATCCAGCAACACGAATTTTCCAGCTTGCACTTTTGCTATTTTGGACCGGATATTTATTTGAACACCATTGGCATGGCGGCCTAATCAGTTTTCTATGCATTGTACTCTTGTCTCTTATTAATATCGCACGAGCTCAGGTCAGTGCGCGTATCAACAACACCGATTAGTTGAATACGATCGCCAAGGCTGAGGCTGAAATCAAGAAACCCGAGTATGCGGGAGAACGTCTTTAATTGAGGCGGTTCTTGTCATTCACAGTGACATCGGCGGGTAATCCCAATTCGTGCACGCGGCCTCATTTCGCGTGCTTGTCCGCCTTGCGGTTGCCAAAGCGCATGCCTGCTTCGAGCCTGGCGCGCAGTTGCGTGTAGTAAGCGCGCAAGAACGCGCGTTCGTCGCCTGCGCCGCTGGTCCACCCGATCTTGCGGCAGATTGCCATGGCCACTTCGGCCAAGGCGTCATCCCGGTTGTCGCGCAAGACGCGTTCGAGCACTTGCAGCTCGTATTCGCCATAAATCGCGAGTTCTTCATCGCTGAACCGGTATTGCACCCCGGTCAGCGTGCTGGTGCCCTGGGCGCTCGCCCCTACCGACAGCGCGGCGCGCAAGGTGCTGCGCGGTGTTTCCACCACCCAGGTGCCCGCGATGACATCGCCGCAGCGCAGCCCGTCGCGGTTGAAAAAGGGAAACCCGGCAAAGATGCCGAACCACACCAGCGATGCCCATCCTGCCAGCGAAGCGTTAACCGCCGCGCTGATCGCGCCGCCGATGAAGATCAGCGGCATGAACAATTCGATGTCGCGCAGCAGATTGCGCGCGATCACCGCCTCTGCTGTCAGACGGGTGGCAACGCCATTGGCGCCGGGCCGTGCGGCAATGCGGATGCCGGTCATCCGTTTGCCCGGCGTGGCACCGCGTGATCCCAGTTCAAACCACAAGAACCAGCCGCTGCGCGCCAGAAACAGCGCAATGATCCACACCACTGCCAAAATCTGGATCAGATCGCCTGCGGCTGACTTGTCTTGCGCCTCGATCCGGTCTGCGCCCAGCACGTGTGCAAACAGCAGGATGACCAGCGTGGTGATCACGATCGTGCCAAAAATCATGCCCAGATCGATCATCAAGGCGGCTGCGCGGGTTGCGCGTGTTGCCAGCGTGAGTGGCAAGCGCAGGCCTTCGGCGGTCAGGATCACGCGCTTTCGCCGCTCGGTCGCGGTCATCGCGCGGCGACGTGCGCTGAACTGGCGCCAGCGCGCGATCAGGTCTGAGCGTTGCAGCCGCGCGGGCATCATGGCTGGCCCGTGTTGCGGCGAAAGCCAAAGAAATAGACCAGCCACACCGTCAGCATGCCCAGCCCGAGTGCAAGGCGTAGCGCGGTATCGTTGATCAATTGCCGCGCGAACCCTTCGAGCAGCCCGGCAACAATCAGCATCAGCACAACGCCGGTCATGACCGTGGCCGTGCGCCGACCTGCTTGCGCGGCGGCATCGAGCACCGCGCGTTGGCCGGGAAAGGCCATCGCGCGGCCGATATGAATGCCCGAGGCACCCGCCAGCATGATCGCAAACAATTCGGTCGTGCCATGCACCGACAGCCAGCCCACCAGTTCCAGTGTCAATCCTTGCCCATGATAGAGCCATAGCAGCGCGCCCAACAGCGCGGTGTTGTGGATCAGCAGCAGGATCGCGGGCACGCCAAAGGCAAAGCCGAGCGCGTAACACAGGATCGAAACTTGCGCGTTGTTGCTGAACAAATAGGCGGAGAACACCGCCAGCCCGGTTTCATGTTTGGCGTTGAACAGCGATCCATACAGCGCCGCCCGGCTGGCACCCGGCACGCGCACATCGCCCGCCGTTGGTGGCATCAGTGCGTAATACCAATCGGGATTGCCGGCCACCAGCAGCCAGCCGATCACCGTGCCCGCCACCATCAAGGCCAGCGCGATGGCAATATCGGGCGCTATGCTGCGCACTGCGGCGCTCCATCCGCCACCAAAAAACCGCCGCAGCCAGCCACGCAAGCCGACCTCTGGCGCATAGACGACAAACCAGGCGCGCTGCGCCAACCCGTCGAGATAGGCGAGCGTTGCCGCATCGAGCGTGGTTTCGCGCGCGACCGACAGGCTCGACACCAACATACGGTACAGCGCGGGCAGGGCCACCAGATCATCGTCGGCAAGCGTGCGGATACGCCCGGTCTCGATCCGCGCCACAATCGCTTCCAGCCGCCGCCAATCGGCTTC
>CAIPWG010000393.1 GCA_903868655.1 uncultured Sphingomonadales bacterium | reverse complement strand
GTCGCGCCCGGACAATACCGGCTGAACATCCGGCCAACCGCGCCTTATACTGCGCCTTCGGTGGTGTCGGCTCAAAACCTTGCCGGTATTCTGCGGCCCGATGGTTCGCCGGTTCAGATCAGCGCAGGCAGTTTCGGCGCAGCATTTGTCGTTACGGGTGACGAAGCCGTGCGCATTGATGTTCCCATGGACAAGCCGGGTGTAGCCGCCACGATCGCCAAGGCGGCCAGTCGTGCCACTGCGCAAGAAGGCGACGTGGTGTTCTATACCGTGACGGTTGGCAACCCGGGAGCCGGCATCAAGCGCGGTGTCTCCGTTGTCGATATTCCCGCCAATCAGTTGCGTATTCGCCCGCAATCGGTGCGGATTGATGGAGCTGTTGCGGCATCGCAAACCCGGTTTGCGCCCGATGGCCGGACCATGACGGTCAATCTGGGGACGATGGCGGCGGCTGCCAAGCACGTGATTACATATGCCGCTACGGTTCAACACAATGCCGCGCCGGGACAGGCACCCAATACGGCGACGGTGACGGACGCGCTGGGCCTGTCGGCATCGAGCCATGCGGTGGTGCAGATCGTGGCTGATATGCTGACCAATCGCATGACGGTCCTGGGTCAGATTACCGATGGCGGCTGCGCTGCGGATGCCCCGCACACGGGTATCGCAGGTGTGCGCGTGATGCTTGAAGACGGCAGCTATGCGGTAACTGACAAGGATGGCCGGTACCATTTCGATAGTGTGGTGCCCGGTGACCACGTCGCGCAAGTGGCACCGACGACGCTTCCCAAAGGCAGTGAATTTGTCGATTGTGCGCGCTCGACCCGCTCCGCCGGCAGCGCGGTTTCACGCTTTGTCTCGGGCCGGGGCGGCATGCTGGTGGTCGCGGATTTCAACGCGATCGTCCCGCATGGCGCAGTACCTGCGCCCGCCATCGACGGCGAACCCAAGACAGCGGCGCACGGTTTGACCGACAAGCAGGCAGCGGGCGCAGACATCGACTGGCTGGCCAAGGGCGATGGCCCGACCGAATTTCTGTTTCCGGCAGCTGATCACAACCCGCGTTCGCCTTCGATCCGAGTGGTGATACGCCATCGTGCCGGGCAAAAAGTTGAACTGAACGCCAATGGTCAGCCGGTCGCGCATGTCGCGTTTGACAGCACCAAAGTTTCTGCCGATCACAGTTACGCCGTGTCGGTCTGGAGCGGCATTCCGTTGGAAGGCAACGTCACGCATTTTCAGGCCGTGGTGCGCAACCGCGATGGATCGGTGGCGACGACACTGTCCCGCGATGCCTCATTCACCAATGTCGCAGCGCAAGCCCAACTGGTGCCCGAACAAACGCACCTGATTGCCGACGCCAGCACCAAACCTGTCGTTGCCTTGCGGATACTCGACCGCGACGGCCACCCCGTGCATCGCGGCATGGTGGGCGAGATCAGCATTTCGACGCCGTATGAAAGCGCCGAAGTGATCAATGCCTTGCAGCAGCGCGCACTGGCCGGGCAGGGCCGGGCGACACCGCATTGGACGGTCGATGGCGACGATGGCATGGCGTATGTCGAGCTGGCGCCGACCATGGTGAGTGGCGCAGTCCGTTTCGATTTCACGTTTGATGAAGGCGGGCCAAAGCGGCGCCAGACAATCGAAAGCTGGGTCGTGCCCGGCGATCTGCCGTGGACTTTGGTCGGTCTGGCTGAAGGTGCGTTGGGATCGCAGACCATCGCTGACCGGATGGAGCGGACAGGTACATTCGAAACCGATTTGGGCACCCATGCCCGTACCGCGTTTTACGCCAAGGGTCGGGTCCTGGGCAAATATCTGCTGACCGTAGCCTATGACAGCGCCAAGCAGTCAGCTGACCAGACGTTGACCGGCGCAATCAACCCCAACAGCTATTACACCGTCTTTGCCGATGGATCGAACCGTCGGTTTGATGCGGCAAGCCGCTCGAAGCTCTACGTCCGGATCGAGGCCAAAGGCTTTTATGCGATGTTCGGCGATTTTCAGACCGGGCTTTCGCAGACCCAGCTGGCGCGGTATCAGCGGGCGCTGACCGGGGTGAACGCCGAAGCCAGCTTGGGGAACCTGCATCTGCGTGGGTTTGGTGCGAAAACCGCAACAACCCACCGCCATCTTGAAATTCAGGGTGGGGGTGTCACCGGTCCATACAGTCTTGGCACGGTGGCCATGGCTGCCAACAGCGAAACCGTGACAATCCAGGTGCGCGACCGGTTTCGGTCGGACACGATCGTTTCAACGGCCACACTGACCCGGTTTGTTGATTATGACATTGATGTGCTGTCGGGGACGATCACGTTCAAACAGCCGATTTTGAGCCATGATGCGGGACTGGACCCGCAATTCATCCTGATCGATTTCGATGTTGATCCTGCGCTGGGCGCTGCCGCCAATGCCTTGGTCGGTGGCGGCCGGGTCGAATGGAGTGCAAAGGGCGGCCACGTGAAAATTGGCGTGACGGCAGTCAGCGATGTTGGATCGAACACCAACAATCTGACCGCTCGCACCAATCTTGGCGCCTTCGATGCCAAAGTCGAGCTGAACGCGACGACGACTTTGCGCGCCGAAGCAGGGGCGAGCCGTGCGGGCAGTGCCACGTCGCAGGCATGGCAGATCCAAGCCGAGCACCATGGTGTGATGGTCGACGTCTTGGCATATGCACGTTCGGCTGACCAGGCTTATGGACTGGGCGATACTGGCAATGCCGAACTCGGCTGGCGCAAATATGGCGTGGATGCGAAATTGCATGTGACCAGGCAGTTTGCACTGGTCAGCAGCATGTGGATGGAAAACAGCTTGCGCGATGCTTCGACCCGCAAGGCCTTGCAGGTGAAAGCGCAATACAAAGTTGGCAAAAGCGACTTTCACGTCGGGATCAGTGCGATTTCCGATCAATTGGCCAGTGTCGACACGACGACCACCACGGCCACCACAACGGCCGCTGGCACCACCATTTCCCGCGCCACCACCAGCAGCGGCCCGATCAACGGCACATCAACCGTGGTCGAAGCCGGGGTTTCGCGAAAGTTTGCCCACGACCAGCTGCAGATTGATGCTACGGTCAGCCACGCCATCGGCCCGGCAGGGTCAATCGATTTGCCCGCGAACAACAGCCTGACCGCGCGCTATGCCCTGACGTCGACAGTGAAGCTGGTGGCCAGTTATGACGTGGCGCAAGGGCAAACGTTGAATACGCGCACCGCACGGGTCGGTTTCGAAATGCAGCCATGGGGCGGCGCCAAGCTGAGCGGATCAACCGGGGATCAGACCGTTGCCGAATATGGCGCGCGCAGCTTTGCCGCGTTTGGATTGACCCAGTCGCTCAGCCTGACCAAGCAATTGAAATTCGATGCCTCGGTCGATGCCAACAAAGTGCTCAGCGGATTTAATACGGCGCAGATCCTCAATCTGGCGCAGCCGGTGGTCAATGGCGGGCAATTGAATGGCAGCGGCACGCTGACCGAGAATTTCACCGCCGTGACCTTGGGCGCTGGTTGGAGACAGAGCCTGTGGTCGGCGACAGTGCGCGGCGAATGGCGCGCTGGTGAATTCGCCGACCGCCACGGCCTGACCGCTGGCCTGATCCGCCAACTGGGTGATGGTCAGGTGCTGGGCGCGGGTCTGACCGTGACAGCAGCCAATGGGACCGATGGCAGCAGTTCGGCGGTGTTCGACAGCTCGGTCGCGTTCGCCAGCCGACCCGCGTCGTCAAGAGTCGCGCTGCTGGGCAAAGTTGAATATCGCGCCGACGCCTTGACTGCGGCAACCTCGTCAAGCGTGACCACGGTTACCTCGGGTGCCAACACGGCGATATATTCGGCCAGCGGTATCGGCGGTGTCGCCGGCACGGCTGGCGATACCGCGCTGACACTCGGCAATCAGCATGCGCGTCGTTTCATCGCCAGTTTTTCGGGTGACTGGAGCCCGCAGGGGCGCAATGGTGATGATGAGCTGACCCAGCGCAGCGAATTCAGCGTGTTTTTGGCGATACGCCACAATTTTGACGCCTATGATGGTGTCAATCTGTCAGGCACAACATTGTTGGCCGGGGGTGATGCGCATATCGGCCTTGGCAGCAAAGTCGAGATCGGCGGCAGCGTGACCGTGGAAACCGCTCCTTCCGATGGGACATCGAGTTTTGCCGTGGGGCCCAGCATTGGCTTTGTCCCCGCCAGGAACGTCCTGTTGAATGTGGGCTACAATATCTCTGGATTTCGCGATCAGGATTTTTCGGCCAGTCGCAGCACAACGCAAGGGATCTATGCCGTATTGCGCCTGAAGCTTGATACTTCGACGTTTGCGTTCCTGGGGCTGGACGGCCGCGCGCGTTAGTTGATTTGCGCCTGATAACTGATCTGGAACGATGGCGGTGTTCCGGTTGATCCGGCGAAGGTGCCCGATGGGTTGATGCAGATGAACCGCACGGCAGGGTCATACGATGCAGCCGGCTTGTAGGTGCAGGCGGCAAATGTCGTGGGTGCGGTGGGGGAATTGGAATAGGCGATATTGGCTGCGGTCGTGAAGGACAGTCCGCTCGACGTCGACCCTTGCGTGAACGTGGGGTTGGATGCAGTACCAACGCTGATTTGCGTAGGCAGCGTGTCGACGATGAACACCGAATTTCTGGTGACTGTCGCAGGACCGGTATTGGCTACGGTCAGCGTGTAGACGAGCACCGCGCCGGGAATGGATTTGGCGTTGGTGGTGCCATTGATCGGATCTGACAGGACTGCTGACGTCTTGTCGATCGTCAGCGAGGCGTTGGCAGCGACCTTGGTATTGGTGATCGTGCAAGTCAGCACATCGCCCATTGCCGGGGTGACGCTGCCACCCGGAGAGCTCGGCAATTTGGTCGCCGATCCGGTGTAGGCATTGGTGCAGCCGAGCGCGGACGTATACTGGTTGGTGGCGGTGGTGCCCGCGGGCGTTTCGGACAAAGTATAGGCAGTGCTGGCGGCCACCAGCTTCATCGGGGTTGCCGATGCGGCCAGCGTACTGCCGGTGCCGGTGGTGGTGGTGGTGGCAACGGTTGTGCTGCCTTGCGCGACATTCATGGTGAACTGGTCGGTGTTGTACTGCCGCCCTCCCGAACCCAGGGCCTTTTGCAGCAGGATGTGCGGAAAGGGCGTCTCTGTAAAAGTGCACAACAGCGCGTCGCCATAGGCAAGATTGCCCAGAGCATAGCTGGTGGTGACCGCGCCATTGGGGAGGGTCGTTGCCGACCCGGTAGTGCTGTTGGTGCAGGTCAAAGAGGTCTGGTAATCGGCCAGAGTGCTGGCGCTGCCCGAGGCGATCGTTTCTGTGAGAGTTAGCGGTACTGACGCCGCTGCCGACACCCCGGCAGTTGTGAACGGGCCAAATCCGGTGCCGCTTGACGTTCCCGATGCCAGCGTGGCCGAATTGTTCGTCGCCACAATCGCATAGGCGAACTGATCAGCGCTGTTCACGCGCGCATCGGCCACTTGCATGGTCAGGCGGATCGAAGCAAACCGCACGGCCAGCATGAAGCCCTGCAACCCCCCGGAGCCAAGGGTTGCAGTGATCTGGGTCGGTTTGCTGCTGCCTAAGATATAGGCGCCGACGTTGTTGGTGGAGTTACCGGTTTCTGTCACCGTGGTGGTGCCGGTGCCGCTCAACGCCGGGTAGAGGTTGCCCGATATCGGCCCCGCCTGATCCAGCGTCTGCCACACCCCGCCGTTGGTGGTGAAGCCCAGCGTTTCGCCGGTGTTGGTCGATTCGCCATCGGCCAGCACCATCATGTAATTGGTCACGCCACTGGCGCCCGATGGCGGGGTCAGCTTGATTGCCGATATCGTGACAGTCGAGTTGCCGGCATTGGTGGCATAAAGCGTCGGCGAGCCGGCAATGCCCAGCATGGCGGTATTGCCGATCGCTGCGCCAGTCCACGATGGACTGGCAATCGGGGTCAGCGCAACGCCACTGGTTTGCAGATTAAACGACAGCACGGTGCCGTCCTGCAGTGTCAGGCTGAAATTCTGCCCGCCCGCCGACGATGCGGTGGCGGTGTTGTAACTGGTAAAGTCAATCCAGCAATACGATTGCCAGTCCGCCGGCCCAGTCGTGCCCTGGCCGGTTGCGACATAACAATTCGTTGCGGCATGGGCGGCAATGGATGTCAGGGCCCACGCCAGCAGGATCAGCAGGATGCGGGTCATGGCGGCCAAAAAGGTTCTGATCATAACCCGGGTATGGCGCAAGGATCTGGTCGCTGCAATCGTAACGTGACACGGTCCATCTGCGCAATGTCTGGCAAACCATGCGCAAGCCATGCTTTGCGGTTTGCCACAGAGTGGTGTAACGGCGCCGTGGCGCACATAGCGGCGCAGCTCGGGTCAGGCTTTGCGCAAAATCTGGCACGGTTACACTTCGCATATTGCGCCACCAGCGGGACCATGACTCACACCAGCCGTCCGACGATCAGCCTGATCATCCCTGCCTATAACGAAGAGGATTATCTTCCCGCGTGTCTCGATGCGGTGATGTCCAACGTCGCGGGCAAGGCTAAGGAAATCATCGTTGTCGACAACAACAGCACCGACCGGACCAAAGAAATCGTCGCGCGCTATCCCGGTGTGATTTACGTGTTTGAGGCGGAAAAGGGCATTACCCGTGCCCGGCAATGCGGATACCGCACTGCGACCGGCGATATTCTGGCTTATGTCGATGCCGATACACGGCCGCCTGCTGGCTGGGTCGACCAGATTTTCGATCATTTTTCGAAACAGACCAATCTGGCGTGCCTCTCGGGGCCATACAGCTTCTATGACCTGACAGGCATTCGCAACAAAGTATCGAACGGCTGGTTCATTGCTGCCCAACCGATCTACAAGATGACCGGATACATGATGGTCGGCGGCAACTTCGCGATTCGCCGCGATGTGCTTGATAAAATGGGCGGATTTGACAGCACGATCGAGTTTTATGGCGAAGATGTCGATATTGGCAAGCGCGCCAAGATCCATGGCAAGGTTCTGTTTTCACCGCACTTTGTCATGCCGACTTCGGCACGGCGGATGAAACAGCAGGGCTTTGCGCGCACCGCCGGAATTTATCTGGCCAATTATTTTTCGATCATGCTGCGCGGCAAGCCGTCGCACACTGATTATCTCGACGTGCGCTAGGCGGCGTGGCCATCACAGCGCATTGAGCGCTGCCATAGTCACATCGTCGAGCACCAGATCGGCCACGGCCAGATTCTGCTGCAAATGCGCGAGCGATGACGTGCCGGGTATCAGAAGGATATTGGGACTGCGGCGCAACAGCCAGGCTTGGGCAACTTGCAGCGGGGTCGTGCCGAGCGCGGCGGCAATCGCATCGAGCTTTTGCGATTGAAGCAAGTTGAACCCGCCCAGCGGGAAAAATGGAACATAGGCAATGCCATCTGCGGCCAGTTGATCGATCATTGCATCGTCCTGGCGATGTGCAATGTTGTACATGTTTTGCACGCAGACGATCGGGCAGATCGCGCGCGCCTCCGCAACTTGCGTCGGCGTGACATTGCTGACGCCGATGTGGCGGATCAGCCCTTGTTCCTGCAACCGGGCCAGCACAGCCAGGGGCGCTTCGATCGAGCCTTCGGCCGGACCGTGGGGGCTGAACATGCTGCGCAAGTTGACTACGTCGAGCTGTTCAAGACCGAGGTTGGTCAGGTTGTCCTGCACGCCTTGCGCCAGTTCGTCGGCCGACATCGCGGGCAACCATGCGGCATCGCTGCTGCGGCGAGCGCCCAGCTTGGTGACCAGCACCAGGTCGTCCGGATAAGGGGCCAGTGCTTCACGGATCAGTTTGTTCGTGACGTGCGGACCGTAAAAGTCGCTTGTGTCAATATGGTTGACCCCTGCGGCGATCGCGGCGCGCAATACGGCCAGCGCGCTCGCATGATCGCGTGGCGGACCAAACACGCCAGGCCCTGCCAATTGCATCGCGCCATAGCCAACGCGGCGCACGGTGCGGTCGCCCAGATGATAGGTCAAAGCCGGGGGTAGCGTGGTCATCGACTGGTTCCTGTGGTGAGGGGCTTGGGGTTGCGCGGTTGCAGCCCGCCGACAAAAATACGCGCGGCATGGCGCGCATCGCGTTCGATTTCGACAAGATCTGGCGCTGGCAGCAGGCCGGATGAGAAGCGCAAATGTCGGTCGCCGCGCAACATGCCGAGATACTGACCTGCCGCCAAAGTCAGATCCTCGCAGTCGATTTGCCCGGCGGCCACAAACCGTGCGAGCGTTGCGCACAATTCTTCGATCACGGCGTTTGGCCCCGCGCGAAAAAAGGTCTCGGCCAATTCGGGGAAACGTCCACCTTCGCTCTGTATCAAGCGGTGCACATCGAGCGCGTGGGGCTCATAGATTTTGACGAGAAATCTTGCGCCGAATTCGGCCAATAACGGTTCGAGATCATCGCTGTCGCTGCTGTGCAAATCGCGCAAGGGCGCCAGTACGCGTTCACAGCGCCATTGCATGACCGCTTCGAACAGTTGCTCTTTCGAAGGAAAATATTTGTAAAGCGTGGCTTTTGACCCGCCAAGACGGTTGGCGATCGTCGACATCGAGGTGGCGCCGTAACCCTCTTGGGCAAAGACTTCGGCAGCGACGGCGATGATGCTATCGCGTCGATCAACGGGGCAAAACCGAACCAGTCTGGTGTTAGTGACCATTGTGTACACTTAGCGCTTGACAGCGCGCGGTCAAGCATGACATTTCGGTTAGTGACCGATCGGTACAGTTTTCGCGGAGCTCCGATGCCAAGCCTTTCTTCGTTTTTCCGGCATGGCGTTACGCGCGCCCCCTTGTTGGCATGTTTGTTGGCCGGGGCTTGCGCCGTGCCGCCCCCGATGGCTGCTGCGCCTGCCTTGCGACCGGCTCAAACGATCGCGGCGTCCAGCCTCGATGGTGCGGGCACGGCTGCTTGGCCAGACGATGCGTGGTGGCGTACGTATGGCGATGCGCAGCTTACTGCATTGATCGAAGAAGCCATTGGTGGATCGCCAGGGCTTGCCCAAGCCGCGGCGCGATTGCGTGCGGCGGAGGGCTATGCGCGCAGCGCCCATGCCGCACTTCTGCCGACGGCTTCGGTTGGCGGCAATGTCAGCGAGCTGCGGGAAAGCTATAACCAGGGTATCCCGCCGGCGTTCGTTCCGCACGGTTGGAACGATACCGGTGCAGCGCAGGCCAATCTGAGCTTTGACCTCGACCTGTTTGGTCGCAATCATGCCGCCTTGCGCGCGGCCACGTCGGAAAGTGTTGCGGCCGGGATCGAGGCACGCGCTGCACGCTTGGCTTTGGCGACACAAGTGGCAGCCGCTTATGCGGATCTCGGCCGCAACGCGGCATTGCGCGATGTTGCCGCACAGGCCGTTAAACTGCGTGAAGAAACGGCGGCGCTGGTGGCCAAGCGTGTGCTCAACGGGCTCGATACCCGCGCAGAGCAGCGCCAGGCCGAAGCCGATGTGCCGTTCGCGCAGGCCAATCTGGCAGCGGCCGATCAGGCATTGGCATTGACCCGCAATCGCCTTGCAGCGTTGCTGGGCGCGGGGCCCGATCGCGGGGCGGCGATTGCGCCGCCGGCGCCGGGTCAGTTTGCAATTCTGCCTTTGCCGCCCCGGCTGGCATTGGATCTGGTTGGGCGTCGTGCCGATATCGCTGCGGCGCGTGCGCGCGCCGAAGCGGCTGCGGCACGTGTCAGTCAGGCACGCGCAGCTTATTTCCCCGACATAAACCTGATTGGCTTTATCGGAGCGCAGTCGCTCGGTCTTGCCAATCTGACTGCGACCGGGTCCGAAGCGGGACAGGCGCAAGCCGCGATCAGTCTGCCATTGTTTACGGGCGGGCGGCTGGCCGGAAATTATCGTTCGGCACGCGGCGGCTATGATGAGGCCGTGGCGCACTATGATGAAGTGCTGGTGCAGGCTGTGCGCGAAGTGGCCGATGCCGCCGCCGGGCAAAAAGCGCTGGCCATCGAATTGGCTGCAGCGCAGCAGGCCGTGGCCCGGTCTGAAGAAGCCTGGAATTTGGCCAAGCGACGCTATTCCGGGGGACTTGCGCCTTATCTTACCGTTTTGTCCGCTGAGGAGGCGCTGTTGCGCAACCGCCAGTTGCTGGCCGATTGCGAGGGCCGCGTGCTGCTGGTGCGGGTAGATCTGATCCGTGCGCTGGGCGGCGGGTTCAAAGCGTGATCCACAAAAATCGTATTTTGACTTTCCAATTTGCCGGGAAACGACACTGCCATGGCTGATACTGCTGCCACAACTTCGCCAAATCCAACGCGCAAGCGCGCATTTCTCCTGTTCGGCGCCACGCTGGCAGTGATTGCCGTCGGTTACGGTGGCTATCAATGGATTGAGAGCGGGCGTTACGTTGAAACCGACGATGCTTATGTAAATGCCGAAGTTGCCGCGGTAACTCCGTTGACCGGTGGCGCCGTAGCCGAAGTGCGCGTCAGCAACACGCAAGCGGTGCATCGTGGCGATGTGCTGGTGGTAATCGATCCCACCGACGCGCGCCTCGCGCTGGCATCGGCCGAAGCCGGTTATGCCAGCGCGGTGCGGCACGTGAAGCAGACGATTGCCACGGGCGGCGCGCTGGGTGCCGCCGTGGGCGAGCGTGTGGCTGATATCGACCGGATGCGGGCGCAGGTTTCGATCGCGGACGCAGGACTGGCCCGTGCGCGCATCGATCTGTCTCGGCGTGAGGCGCTGGCCGCCGATGGCGGTGTTTCAGGCGAAGAATTGACCACCGCGCGCAATGCCTTTGCCACGGCGCAAGGCAATCTGGCCGCAGCACGCGCCGGGCTGGCGCAAGCCGAGGCTGCACGCGGTGCGGCAAATGGCCAGGAATCGGCCAATCAGGCGCTGATTTCAGGGACTTCCGTCGATACCAATCCGGATGTTCTGGTGGCCAAGGCGCGGCTTGATCAGGCGCGGATTGATCTGGAACGTACGGTGGTGCGCGCGCCGGTTGATGGCGTAGTGACACAGCGGAATGTGCAGCTGGGCCAACGGGTCAGCGCGGGAACCACGCTGATGACAGTGGTTCCGGTCGGCCAGGCGTTTGTCGATGCGAATTTCAAAGAGAGCCAGTTGCAGGGCGTGCGTCCCGGCCAGCCGGTGGAAATGACGGCCGACCTCTATGGCAGCAAAGTCGTTTATCACGGCCGCGTGATCGGGTTCTCGGGCGGCACCGGTTCGGCGCTGTCGATCATCCCGGCGCAAAATGCCACGGGCAACTGGATCAAAGTGGTGCAGCGCCTGCCGGTGCGGATTGCGCTCGACCAGAAAGAACTGGCCCAACATCCGCTTCGCATGGGGCTGTCGGTGGATGCCACGATCGACACCAGCAGCAAATAAGGAACCCGACGCGATGGCAGGCCCTGCTCCGGTATTCGCACCGCCCAATGCGCCCCCTCTGTCTGGTGTGGCGATGGGGCTGGCGGCATTTGCGCTCGCATTGTCGAACTTTGTGGTGGTGCTTGATATCACCATCGCCAATGTCTCGGTGCCGCATATTTCGGGCAGTCTGGCCGTGTCACCCAGCCAGGGCACGTGGGTGATCACATCATACGCAGTGGCAGAGGCGATTTGTGTGCCTTTGACGGGGTGGCTTGCGTCGCGGTTTGGCGCCGTGCGCGTGTTCATTCTGGCGTTGATCGGCTTTGGCCTGTTTTCGCTGCTGTGCGGTTTGTCGCGCAGCCTCGAAGCGCTGATCGCGTTTCGCGTGATGCAGGGTCTGTGCGGCGCGCCGATGATGCCGATGTCGCAAACCCTGCTCTTGCGGATTTTCCCCCCGCAAAAGGCGAGTGCCGCAGTGGGGCTATGGGCAATGACCACGGTGGTTGCGCCGATTGCGGGGCCCATTTTGGGCGGCCTGATTTCCGACAATTTGTCGTGGCACTGGATATTTTTCATCAACTTGCCGATTGTCGCGATCTGCGCCACGGCCGCTTACCGTCTGTTGCGGCGATATGAGACGCCGACCGAGCAAAAACCGATCGATTTCGTCGGACTGGGGTTGCTGGTTGTCTGGGTTGGCGCCTTGCAGATCATGCTCGACAAAGGGCGTGAGGAAGACTGGTTTTCGAGCAGCCTGATCTGCACACGATTGCGGAAGAGTGTGTGGGCTTGCCGAAGGGAGAGGCGGTGAAGCGGATCGAC
>CAIPWG010000392.1 GCA_903868655.1 uncultured Sphingomonadales bacterium | reverse complement strand
GTCGTGCCATGCCGGCCCGTTGGCCACCAGCGAGTCCCACCGGCGCGTCCGCCAGTGTTCGGCAACACGGGCACGTTCGACCACAATATGCGGCAGGCCGCGCTCGGTCAGGTGTTCGCTGGCTGCAATACCCGCTTGGCCGCCACCAATGATCAGCGTTTCGACATATTCGCTGTGCATGTCAGGCCATCCGTCCGGGGTTCGTTGTGATCATTTCGCGCCAGCATCGCACATTTCATTTTGGCATCAAAGGGGCCGAACCAAGCCCGGTTTCCAACCGTTCGACCAGCCGCAGCAGCATGGCATCGCACCGCGCGAGTTGTTCCTCGGTCACGAATTCGTCGGGCTTGTGCCCCTGATCCATTGATCCCGGGCCGCAAACGATCGCCGGAACGCTCAGCGCTTGTGCAAACAGGCCTCCCTCGGTGCCGAACGCCAGTTTGATCGCGGGTCCGTTGTGCCCGGAAATCGCGCGCGCAAGGGCGAGGGCCCCGGGGTGGCGGGTGTCGAGCCCGGGGTACGTGTTGGTGGTTTCGATGACAATTGCGGCTTCGGCAAATCGGGTGCGCCAAGGCGCGAGGATCGCATCGGCTCTGGCACGGATCGCAGCCTCGATCGCGGCAACATCGTCAACCGCCAGATCGCGAATTTCGAATTCCAGCGTGCAGGTATGGGGCACGATATTAAGCGTTTCACCACCCTTGATCGTGCCGACGTGGAGGGTGGTATAGCCGACATCATAGGCCGGATCGGCTATTGTGCGCGCAATCAATTCATCCTGGATGGCGCGCAAGCCCGCGATGAAATCGCTGGCTAGGTAAATTGCATTGAGCCCCTGTGCAGTCAGCGCCGAGTGCGCCGCGCGTCCGGTAAAGGTCGCGCGGTAGGATGATTTGCCTTTGTGTCCACTGGCCAGCGCCAGTCCGGTAGGCTCGCCAATCCAAACCAATAGCGGCCTCATCGAACGCGCCGCCAGCATGGGCAACAACGAGCGCACGCCAACACACCCGATTTCCTCATCATACGATATCGCCAGATGCAGCGGGGTTTTGAGCGGACGTTGCGCCGCAAGCAGCAGCGTGCGCAAAGCAGAGGCAATGAACCCCTTCATGTCGGCCGTGCCGCGCCCATACAGCCGCCCCTGATCGGTGTGGAGCACAAATGGATCGCGACTCCATGGTTGACCCACCACCGGCACCACATCGCTATGGCCCGACAGGACTATCCCGGGCCTGTCCTGGGGCCCCACGCTGATCCACAGATTGGCGTTTTCGCCATCATCGGTCGTTTCGACCCGTGCGCCTGCGGGTTCGACCAGTGCCCGCACATAATCGACCAGCGCGCGGTTGCCGCTACGGCTGACAGTGGGAAAGGTGATCAGATCGCGAAGGATCGCTTGGCTCTCGGGCACAGACTGCATCATGGCCCCTGTTGTGCGCGCCGTTGGGCGCCAAGCGCAAAGCCTTTTTGTGCGCCATACATGGCCTTTAAATCACTTGCCGACGTTTTTGCGCAAGCGTAACCGGACACCAGTTATCCCCGCATCGGGGCCCAACCTTATGAACAGAGGCACGAGTGTCATGGCCGGCATGAGCAGGTTTGATTGGAGCGACCCCTTTTTCCTCGACGCGCAGCTGACCGAAGAAGAACGCATGATCCGCGATGCGGCCAAGGCTTATGCCGAGGACAAGCTTCAACCCCGTGTGATCAAGGCATTGTCGGATTAAACCACCGATGTCGGAATTTTTCGTGAATTGGTCGAACTGGGCCTGTTGTGCCCCACTGTT
>CAIPWG010000391.1 GCA_903868655.1 uncultured Sphingomonadales bacterium | reverse complement strand
CGCCAGACCAGCATCCGCCGCAAAAGTGGAATCATTGAATTCGCGCATGCGGTACAGCGTGTTCCTGGATGACAGGCGCGCCGTCAGTGCCGCTGCCGGTGACACGGGTACCTGGACAAAGCCCTGCCCGCCAAGATTGAGCCCCACGCCCGATTGTGCCTGCGCATCGTGCGACAGATCGAGCGGGCCGAAAATCGAATTGAGCGTGGGTGATGATGTGGCGCGGTTGGCATTGCTGCTGGGAGCAAGACCCAGCTCCAGCGATCCGCCATACGGTTTGGCAGAGCGCAGGGCCGCAGCGAATTGGTTGACCGCCTGTGCCACTTGCGGCGGCAAGCCGTCTGCTTGGGCTGCACGCAGTATGCGCCTAGCATCGGCCTCATTCCCGATCGCGGCGAGTGCTTTGGCCAGTTCCAGTCGCGCCGGTTGCGCCTTGGGCTTTTCATCCAGGATCGCACGCAGCAGAACCGCAGCTGAAATCCAAGCCTTGTCATGTTCCAGCACTTGCGCGTGGCGAAACCGCGCTTCGCACCGAATGTCGCTGTCAGGATCGTGCTCCAATGCCAGGTATAAGTCGATCGCGGTTGCATTATCGCCTTCCGCCAACGCCTGCCCGGCCATGGCGAACAAGTCTGCCGCAGTGTAGTGGGCAGGGGGCGGGGTCTGGGCGTTTGCCGACCCCATGACAAGACATGTCCCGACCAGAAACCTTCGCATCACCTCGAACAGTCCCCACAACCCGCCCCTCGGGAGAGGGCCAATTCGTCGGGTGGCATGCGTCCAGGCTTGAGGCAAGCCGGCAGCCCTGGCGACCGTTGCCAATTTGGCTGCATTTCACACGCGCACGAAAAAGGGGCGCCTCCTTGCGGAAGCGCCCCCGTTTTATCGAGCCGTTCGCAACGGGATCAGGCGTCAGCCGAAGCTTCGTCGTCGAGCAAGTCGGCCGGGATTTCGCCCGGTTCGGCATTGGGGTCATAGGCTTCGGTAAAGCCACCGACTTCGGTGTCGAACATGGCGTCGATAACATCGACACCCTTCGACTGAAGTTCGGCTTCGTCGGGCGAGCGCGCGACGTTGGCCTTGACCGTGACAGCGACTTCGGGGTGCAGCGAAACGCGCACATCGAACACGCCAATGGTCTTGATCGGGCGTTCCAGCACGATCATGCCCTTGGTAACCTTGCAACCTTGGGCGATCAGGCCGTCGGCGATATCGCGCACCGATACCGAACCATACAGTTGGCCGGCGTTCGATGCCGCGCGGATCAGCACGACTTCCTTGCCTTCGACGTTGCCGGCTTCGGCCTTGGCGTCGTCACGACGCGCGGCGTTGTCGGCTTCGATCCGGGCGCGGTTGGATTCAAAGATCTTGCGGTTGGCATCATTGGCGCGCAGCGCCTTTTTGTTGGGCAACAGGAAATTGCGCGCGTAGCCGTCCTTTACGGTGACTTCGTCGCCAATAGTGCCCAGCTTTTCGATGCGCTCGAGCAGGATGATCTGCATGTCTGGCGCTCCTTACTTGACGATGTAGGGCAGCAGGCCGACGTGCCGGGCGCGCTTGATCGCCTGGCCCAGCTCGCGCTGCTTCTTTGCCGAAACCGCAGTGATGCGGCTGGGCACGATCTTGCCTCGTTCAGACATGAAGCCTTGAAGCAGGCGCACGTCCTTGAAGTCGATCTTGGGAGCATTCTTGCCCGAAAACGGGCAGCTCTTGCGGCGGCGGAAAAACGGACGGGCCATGGATTATTCCCCTTCGCGTTCGCGACGACGCGTGCGTTCACGGTCGTTCTTGCGCATCATCACCGAGGGACCGGCTTCAAGCTCGTCCACGCGCACGGTAAGAAACCGGATCACGTCTTCGTTGATTGCGGTCTGGCGTTCCAGTTCTGCCACGACGCCAGCGGGGGCATCGATGTTCAGAAGCACGAAGTGCGCCTTGCGGTTCTTCTGGATCTTGTAAGCCAGCGAACGCAGGCCCCAGGTTTCGACCTTTGTGATCTTGCCCTGGTTGGCTTCAACGATTTCGGTGGCGGTGGCGGCAAGCGTGTCAACCTGAGCCTGGCTCAGATCCTGACGCGCAAGAAAAACATGCTCGTAAAGCGGCATGTATCATGCTTCCTTGTTATCATAACCGATCGCTGGCTGTTCCGCGGTATTGCGGGGCCCCTCCGGCTTTCTTCGTCTCCATCGGGCCATGCTCGGTCCAACGAAGCTGCGGCGCTTAGCGATATCGGTGATGAATGCAAGCCATTTAGGCGGCAAAGCGCGTGGGCTGAACCAGTTTGGGTGGGGTCGGCGGGGCTTGGAAGCCGATGGCATAGTCGCGGATCATCGCGTCGAAGATGTCTGCAGACAGCGGATCTGCAAATTCCAGGCCCGATGCGCCACCGCGGCTCCACATGACAAAGGCCAGTCGCGGGGCCTGGCCCGGCAGGATCAGGCTGATCGCTTCACCTTCATGCGGGTGGTCCAATCCTTCGATCCGCGCGCCAAACCGGGTCATATCCTTAAGCATAACCGTTGACCGCAATGCGCCGACTTTGCAACGGACCATCAATTCAAAGCCAACGCGCACCGCGCGGCGTTTTGTGGCGAACAGGTCGGCAGTCAGTTCCATCGCTTAAACCCTTGCGACTTGGTCGGGCTCTGCGCCCGTTCATTTACCACATCACACAAGAACGACTGGACCAGCCGGTGTTTCAGCTAAGGCAGGTGCCTGATCCGCATTAATGCGGTAGGTAACCATTACGAAGCGGTCTGTTTTTCGACCAGGGCGATGGCGGCGGCAATTGCAGCGGCAGGCGGCAGCGCAGACGTGTCGAGCAACGCCGCGCCCTCCGCCTGCCTTAAGGGCGCGACGCTGCGCGCTGAATCCCGCGCATCGCGCGCCGCCAGATCGGCTTCGATCTGCGCGCGGCTGACATCTTCGCCACGCGCCTGCATTTCGACAAACCGCCGCAACGCGCGCGCCGCGATGCTGGCGGTGACAAACAATTTGGCATGGGCATCAGGCGCAATCACCGTGGCAATGTCGCGACCATCGAGCACCGCGCCGCCGGGCTGGGCCGCAAAAGTACGTTGACGCTGCAACAAGGCCTCCCGCACGGCTGGATGAACCGAAACCCGGCTGGCCAACGCGCCCACATCTTCGCTACGCAAGGCAGGATCATCGAGCAGGCTGTTGGAAAACGCGGTTGCGGCCAGTGCATCCTCGGACTTGTCCGGATCGCCGCCAAGCGATGCGACGTGCCAGCCGACCGCACGATACAGCAATCCGGTATCGAGATGGGGTAATCCGAAATGTCGGGCAAGTGCGCGAGCAATCGTGCCTTTGCCTGAGGCGGTCGGCCCATCGACAGCGATGATCATGCTGCGCCCGTGGTTTCAAGCAGGTGTTCGAACATCGGAAAGCTGGTGGCAATCGGACGCGTGTCGTCAACCGTGACACCCCGGTCGCTGGCGAGCCCCGCCACGGCCATCGCCATCGCGATACGGTGATCGAGATGCGTGGCAATCGCTGTCTCACCGCTGCCTGGCAGAGCGCGCCCGCCGCTGCCTTCGATGATCATGCCGTCGGGCGTTTCTTCAACTTTGGCCCCAGCCAGTGTCAAGGCGGTGTGCATCGTTGCAATTCGATCTGATTCCTTGACCCGCAGTTCTTCCAGTCCCGAGGTCACTGTACGCCCGTTGGCCAGTGCAGCGGCGACGAACAGGACCGGAAATTCATCAACCATCGCGGGCACCACTGCGGGGTCGACCGTGATACCGTGCAGGGTGCTGGCGCGCACATGCAGATCGGCCACCTGCTCGCCACCGACTTCGCGGGGGTTCAGCGGTTCGATATGGCCACCCATCAAGCGCAGCACATCGAACAGCGCGGCGCGGGTTGTGTTCAGTCCGACATTTTCGATAATCAGGTCTGATCCTGGTACAAGCAATGCCGCCACCACAAAAAACGCCGCCGAGGACGGATCGCCGGGTACGGTGATCATCTGGGGGCGCAATTCGGGCTGACCGACGAGGCTGATGACCCGAGCGCCGTCGGCATCGGTTGTGACGGTCAGATCTGCGCCGAACCCGCGCAACATGCGTTCCGAATGATCGCGCGTGGGCACCGGTTCGATTACCGTGGTCACCCCTGGTGTGTTGAGCCCGGCGAGCAATACTGCGCTTTTGACCTGGGCAGACGGAACCGGCAGGCGATAAGTGATCGGCACGGGAACATGCGCGCCGGTCACGATCAACGGCAGGCGGCCACCGGGGTAGGGGGTGAATGCCGCGCCCATGGCGCTCAACGGCGCAATCACCCGGCCCATTGGCCGTTTCGACAAACTGGCGTCGCCGGTAAAACACGCCGTGATCGAATGGCTGGCGACGAGGCCAAGCAACAGGCGGGTTGACGTGCCTGAATTGCCCATGTCGAGCGCCCCTGCGGGCTGCATCAAACCGCCCACGCCCACACCTGCGACCAGCCAGTCACCATCGACCTGGCGTTCGATTGTGGCGCCCATCGCACGCATGGCGGCGGCCGTGGCCAGCACGTCTTCGCCTTCGAGCAAGCCGGTTACGCGGGTTTCACCAACCGCCAGCGCACCCAACATGATCGAACGGTGGCTGATCGACTTGTCCCCCGGAACGCGGATGCGCCCGGTCAGCGGGCCCTTCGCAACAAAGCGGCGGGGCTGGGCAGGGCCATGGGAAGCAGACACGAGGTGCGCACCTTTCGGAAACGGACAGACGGGAAAATCGCGCGGCTTTTGACAGCGACGCGTGGCTATGGCAAGGCGCGCGCTCTCGTCATGGGCTTGACCTGCTTGCCAGCGGTCGGCCATGGCCCAACCCGATTCGCGTTGGTGGCAGGCTGTCTGTTGCCAACAGGACTTGAGGAATTTTCATGGTCAAGCCGGAATGGGGCGCCAAGCACAGCTGTCCAAAGTGCGGCACCCGCTTTTATGATATGGGCAATGGTGACCCGGTAACTTGCGTTGAATGCAAGTATGCCTGGCATCCGGACCCGGTACTGAAGTCCAAGCAGCCGATCCCTTATGAAGAAATTCAGAAGGAAAAGGTCGCGGTGGTTGCAGACGTCGATCTGGCCGATGAAGATCTCGACATCGATGAAGACGGCGATTCGCCTGACAACGATGTTGATCTCGGTGGCGATGACGATCTGGGTGTACCCGGTCACGACGGCGAAGACGAAGAAGTCTGAATTGCCCGGCCTTGCGCCTGCGGGCGCGGGCCGGATGCCGCGGTTGAAGGCCGTGGCGCAAAAAATATGCTGGCATGAAAGTTTTGGTCTTGTCAGCATGCCGGGCCTCCCTTAAAGGCCCGGCTCCCGGCAGTCCGCTGCCGCCGGTCCCGCCCAGGGCGCCGGAAAATCGGGAAACACGTGGGGCCATAGCTCAGCTGGGAGAGCGCTACAATGGCATTGTAGAGGTCAGGAGTTCGATCCTCCTTGGCTCCACCAGTTTCCCTGATTCTCGGCTGCTTCGTGAGAACTGCGCTGGGCGAAACGCTCCAGAACCGCACCTGCGATCATCACGCCCGCACCAGCAAGCGCACCGGGACCAAGATCGGTTAGCGACCACCACAACATCACAGCCGCCACCCCGGCAAATGTCAGCGGGAACAGCGGAAACAGGGGTGTGCGCACAGGAAACACGTGTGTTCCGGCACGCAGGCGCAAGCGGATTGCTGCCCCCATGCCCAGCAGAATGAACACATAATAAACCGGCGACATGTAATCGACCATCGCGCCAAAGCCATTGCCGGTAAGCCCGGCCAGCACGGTCAGAATGCCGGAACAAACGGCAACCGCGATCACCGCTGCCACGGGTGTGCCCCGTGTGGAATGCCAATCGGCAAACCGGTGCAGCACGGGCATGGTGCGCGATGCGGCCGAAGTGATCCGCGCGCCCACGATCAAGGTTGAATTGATACTGGCCACCGCAGACAGCACCACCACTCCAACCACAAGTTCGGCACCGAGCGGGCCAAACGCCGCACGCGCAACATCGGCACCGGGCGCGGTGCTTTGCGCCAGTGCGGCCAATCCAAGCCCGTGGGCCATGCCGGCGTTGAGTGCGATATAGAGTACCATCAGCAGTCCGATGGCACCAATCGTGACCCATGCCATGCCGCGCGGTCCGCCGCGCAATTCGGCCGACAGTGTCGCCATGTCGCTCCACCCGCCATAAGCAAGGAACACATAGATCAGGGCAACACCCAGCCGGTGTGGTGCTTCGGACGTCAGGCCGTGTGCGGGTATTGCCGGATTTGCGACACAACCCGCGACAATGACCGCTCCAAACCCCAGCGCGACCAGGGCGACCAACAAGGCCTGGGTCAGAAACCCCAACCGCACATGCAGGCAATTGATCAGCGCCAGTACCGTGATCACGGCCAGCGCAAACAGCGTGCGTGCGCTATCGCCCATCGGCACAATTGCGCTGGCATAATCGGCCAGCAAATGCGCCATTAACGCAATCCAGCCGGTGTGCATTACCGCAAACCGCGACCAGGCGTATAACGCGCCGATCCGCGGCCCCCATGCGCGCGACAAAAAGCTGTATTCGCCCCCGGCATCGGGAAAGGCGCAGGCCATTTCAACATAACACAGCGCGCCGATCAGCGAGACAACCCCGCCGCCGATCCACAGCCAGACAAATTGACCCGGCGCTGCATTCAAGGCAACCGTCGGTGCGGTTTTCAACACATCGGTCGACATGATCATGCCCAGCGCAACCAGCATGGCCGGTGCCAGTGCAAGATGTTGGCGCGGGACGGAGGCGGGGCGTTCCATACTGCCGGGATAAGGCCTTGGACGCAGCCGTCCAGACGCGTCGCCGTTTTTGTTGGCGTGCGCGATGCGCGTCGGTAGGAGACAAGCGATGATTGACCACGATATCACCGATGGCATTGCCACGATCACGCTCGGTTCCCCGGCCACGCGCAATGCCTTGTCCATGTCCGGATGGCAGGCTTTGGCCAAGGCCGTTTGTGCGATTGGCGCGGCACGCCCGCGCGCGGTGGTGCTG